>NZ_JALKIF010000065.1 GCF_023227715.1 Methanobacterium alcaliphilum | reverse complement strand
GTGGTACGTGCTGCCGGCGGCAAACATGACACCCTTCCTGCCGCTCGAAGACGGTCGCGCCGTTCCTACGTATCGCGTGTATACCGCTGGCCCGGCTGAGGCCTGCAAGCAAGACCACTGTGCTGACAGAGTGTCATTTGGTGCCGTACTGGCCAAGGAATTTCCTAGCGCCGGGATCGACTTCAACTGGACGCCTGCAGTCTCTCAGC
>NZ_JALKIF010000064.1 GCF_023227715.1 Methanobacterium alcaliphilum | reverse complement strand
GCTTGGGCTGGAAGCTCAGGCTCATCTCGTTACGTTCGATGGCGCGGCGCAGTTCGTGCTCCATGGCGATGCGTTCGCTTGCCTGCACGGTCAGGTCACGGGTGTAGGCCTCCACGCGGTTGCGGCCTTTGGCCTTGGAGCGGTACATGGCGGCGTCGGCGTTGCGGATCAACGTGGCGACGTCGGTGCCATCTTGTGGGTAGAGGCTG
>NZ_JALKIF010000063.1 GCF_023227715.1 Methanobacterium alcaliphilum | reverse complement strand
GGCCTGGAAATCGACGACATCCTCCTCGAGCAGCTGGATTCGGCCTACTCGGTGCTGACCGATGACGAGAAAGAGCTGGTCGTGTGCCTGGTGGACATCGGCGGCGGCACCACCGACATCGCCATCTTCACCGAGGGTGCGATCCGCCACACCGCAGTGATCCCGATTGCCGGCGACCAGGTGACCAACGACATCGCCATGGCGCTGCGT
>NZ_JALKIF010000062.1 GCF_023227715.1 Methanobacterium alcaliphilum | reverse complement strand
CGCCTGGACCGCGCGTCGGCGCGCGACTTCCGGGCTGGCAGCGCAACCGAAGGCGATACCCGCGCCGATACCCTGCCCAGCGGCTTCTTGCGCTACGAGCACGACCTTGCCGGCCTCCCTGCCACTACCTACATCGGCCTGGGCCACGCCCAACGCTTCCCCGACTACTGGGAACTGTTTTCGCCCAAGCTGGCGCCGCCTGGTGCTGCCA
>NZ_JALKIF010000061.1 GCF_023227715.1 Methanobacterium alcaliphilum | reverse complement strand
CGCTGGAAGTTGCGGTTGGCGGAGAACGGCATCCAGTGCGCATCCAGCTTGAGCTGGCTGGCCAGGGACGGGGTTGCAGTCTGCGGCATGTTCATTGGGAGCCTCACTCGGGCAGGCAATCGGGTGTAGGAGCCCGCTTGCGGGCGATGATCGCCGGCAAGCCGGCTCCTACGGTTGGGCGCTGCTGCGTTCAGTCCTGGCTTGTGGTGACCG
>NZ_JALKIF010000060.1 GCF_023227715.1 Methanobacterium alcaliphilum | reverse complement strand
TGTATGACCGCGCACTGCTCAACCGCGCCGCGCTCAAGGCCGTTGGCTACGACAAGACCACGCCGAACCCGCCGGGTGGCGAGATCCAGCGCGACAAGTTCGGCAACCCGACCGGCATGCTGATCGCCCGCCCGAACGCGATGATCCTGTACGCCCCCCTGTCCAAAGGGCCGAACCTGCCACTGGAATACCAGGTCAACTCCACCCGCCAGTT
>NZ_JALKIF010000059.1 GCF_023227715.1 Methanobacterium alcaliphilum | reverse complement strand
CCATGAAGCTCAACGCTGCCAGCGAAATGATCCCGGTGACCTGGGCCGAGTTCGGCAACCTGCACCCGTTCGCTCCGGCCGAACAGAGCCAGGGCTACCTGCAGATGACCACCGAGCTGGAAGCCATGCTCTGCGCCGCCACCGGCTACGACGCCGTGTCGCTGCAACCCAACGCCGGCTCCCAGGGCGAATACGCAGGCCTCTTGGCCATCCG
>NZ_JALKIF010000058.1 GCF_023227715.1 Methanobacterium alcaliphilum | reverse complement strand
TCAACACCCCCTCGGCCCTGCGCGCGGCCAAGGCCAGCTCGCGGCGCAAAGGTGTGCTGAGCGGCCAGGACATGGCGCGCATGTTCGCCTGGATGCGCCCGAATGACCTGATCTGGAGCTACTGGGTCAACAACTACCTGCTGGGCAACAAACCGCCGGCTTTCGACATCCTGGCCTGGAACAACGACACCACGCGGCTACCGGCCCAGCTGCACAC
>NZ_JALKIF010000057.1 GCF_023227715.1 Methanobacterium alcaliphilum | reverse complement strand
TTTGCGCTGAGGGCGTCGACGCTTTCCGGTGGCTGGCCGCCGCGCATGGTCAGCGCCACCATCGGTGCAAAATGGTGCAGTAACTCATCACGCTGCGCCGCCCCGTTGGCCAGCATTCCCAACCACAGGTACACACGAATGGCGTCATAGTCCCCGGCACTGCCGTGCTCGGGATCGGGCTCGACGGCGGCTGCAGGTGTCCACAACAACCAGTCCG
>NZ_JALKIF010000056.1 GCF_023227715.1 Methanobacterium alcaliphilum | reverse complement strand
GGCGCGGGTCAGGGTTTGCCATGAATCAGGCTCATGGTGCGAACAATCCGTTGAGCCCTGCAAATGCCATGGCCATCACGCCGGCACCAAGCAGTGCGATAGGCAGGCCACGTAATGCCCTGGGCACATCAGGGTGGTCACTGCGCTGTTGAAGGTCGTCGAACAGCCCAAGGGCCAGCCAGAAACCGAACCCGGACAGTACCCCCCACTTCACTGCGG
>NZ_JALKIF010000055.1 GCF_023227715.1 Methanobacterium alcaliphilum | reverse complement strand
ATAGTGCCCGGCAGCGATTTGCTTTCGTGCCGTGGTCAGCTGGCCATTGGCGCGATCCTTGAGCAACAGGCTGACGCCAATCACGTTCTGCGGTTTGACGTTGTAGCCGTACTTGGGATCGGAAGCGACCATGCGCACCAACTCTTCCGAGGCCGCCGAGATCACGTAGACCTCGATACCGTTTTCCATCAGCTTGTTATACAGCTCGGCCTGGCCAGTGA
>NZ_JALKIF010000054.1 GCF_023227715.1 Methanobacterium alcaliphilum | reverse complement strand
GAAAATGACCCCGAGCTCTGCCAGGGTCTTGATCGTGTCTTCGTCGTGAATCAGGCCGAACGGCGGGGTGTGTGGGCCGATGATGAAGCCGGCGACGATGTAGCCCAGCACAACGGGCTGCTTGAGGCGATGAAAGAGAATCGTCACCACCCCTGCGACCAGCATGATGACTGCCAGATCCTGGATGAAGCTTATGGCATGCATGGCGCGATACTCCTTTCTC
>NZ_JALKIF010000053.1 GCF_023227715.1 Methanobacterium alcaliphilum | reverse complement strand
ACATCACCGCCCCTGCCGTGATGCCGCCAAGGCTGCGCTGCAGCGCGTGGTGCTCGGTGGCGAGGATGATGCGTTCCAGTTCGTCGCGGGTGACGTCGACAAATTCGCCCAACTCTTCCAGCGCCTGATCCAGGTCGGCGCCACTGATGCCGACGCGCTCGCTGGGCAGCGGGTCGTGGGTGTGGTGCGGGTCCTTGCGCGGCAACGCGCCTTTCGGGTAGCGCACA
>NZ_JALKIF010000052.1 GCF_023227715.1 Methanobacterium alcaliphilum | reverse complement strand
ATCTCGAAGCTGTCGTTGCCCTTGAGGTACTCCCAGACCGCGGTCTTGGGGTTGTCGCCATGGCCCCACGGGCGATCGGGGAAGAAGTCGGCCGGCATGTCCTCGACCACGGTATCCATTACCACGCAGTAGCTGCCCACCGCCACCAGCGGCGCGTACAGTTCCAGCTCCTTGAGCACGTGCGCGTGGGTGTGGTTGGAGTCGAGCACCAGGATGACCTTCTTGCC
>NZ_JALKIF010000051.1 GCF_023227715.1 Methanobacterium alcaliphilum | reverse complement strand
GTCGCGAACGGGCCGCAAAGCGGCCCCCTTTTTTGTCCCACAGTCAAAACACCTTGTCCCCAGCCCGCCTGTTTCCCGCAACCGATACCCGTTAGCCTGCCGCCCACACTCGTCTCACAAGGACCCGCAGCATGCCAACCGTTCATCAAGCCTGGGCCTGGACCCCGAACGCCGGCCTCGCCGGCCTGCAGCTCATCCATAAACCCCTGCCCCAACCTGGCCCCGGCGAA
>NZ_JALKIF010000050.1 GCF_023227715.1 Methanobacterium alcaliphilum | reverse complement strand
CCCTTGATCAGCACCGCCAGGCCCATGGGAATGGCACCGAGAAACATCGACTGCACCGGATGCAGCAACATCGGCCAGATGGTTTCGCGAAACAGCGCCAGGCGCAGCAGAAACAGCAGGCTGAACAGCGCGAACAGACCGACCGCGACAAACCACAACCCCTCGGCAAGCATCGACAAACCCGGCAGATGCCAGGGCAGATGAGTGATCACCAGCGCCAGCACACCGGTGCCC
>NZ_JALKIF010000049.1 GCF_023227715.1 Methanobacterium alcaliphilum | reverse complement strand
GTGCCAGCTCCTTGGCCAGCCAGGGCAGCAACTCCTTGAGCTCTTCTTCCAGCCCCCACGGCGGGTTGGCGATGGCAAGGCCCGAACCGTTGAGCCCCTGCGGACTGTCCTGATGGTGCACATACAGCTCGACCCGCAGCAGCTTTGGCGCGCCGGTACTGGTCAGGTCCTGATAGAAGCGGGTCAGCGAGCGCTGGTCCTTGATCGGGTACCAGATGGCCGCGACGGTCTGGCGC
>NZ_JALKIF010000048.1 GCF_023227715.1 Methanobacterium alcaliphilum | reverse complement strand
CTGAGATCGAAACGAGATCAGGTGTAACCCCATCCGCCATGGCCGCCAAACCCAAAAAATGATAATAAACAAACAATAAAAGCATTTTTTTTCAAAAAAACACTACAAATAAATCCACACACTTTCACCCAACAACTGAATACACCTAACCAAAAAACGCACTGAAACAATATAATATCAATGCATAGCCAGATTATATAATAAAAATTCCATTTAATTGAATAAACAAACTATGAAATCA
>NZ_JALKIF010000047.1 GCF_023227715.1 Methanobacterium alcaliphilum | reverse complement strand
GTCGTAGGCAGCAGTGTGCTCGAACGCCTTGAGCATCAGGTCGAAGCGCTGGGCGTAGGTCAGGCCACCGGCCTTCAGGCCTTCCAGCACGCCGGCGTAGTCGCTGGCGTTGACCACGATGGCGACATCCTTGTGGTTCTTGGCAGCCGAACGGACCATGGTCGGGCCGCCGATGTCGATGTTCTCGATGGCGGTCGGCAGGTCACAGCCCGGCTTGGAAATGGTGGCTTCGAACGGGTACAGG
>NZ_JALKIF010000046.1 GCF_023227715.1 Methanobacterium alcaliphilum | reverse complement strand
GTGTGCAGAAGTGGCGCAGGCCGACGAGATCGAGTAGTTGATGCCCTTGATCTTGAACGGGGTGGCCAGGCACGCCGAAACGGTGCTGCCCATGGTGCGGGTGACGCGGTATGGGCCGACGCGCTTGACGCCTTTCTCGCGCAGGGTGTCCAGCGCTTCCATCTGGTTCAGGGTCGAGGCGCCGCCGGAGCCGGCAACCAGGCCGGTACGCGGGTTGGACACCTGCTCTTCGGTCAGGCCGGAGTC
>NZ_JALKIF010000045.1 GCF_023227715.1 Methanobacterium alcaliphilum | reverse complement strand
ACGCCAACCCGCCCACCAACGCCACCAGCGCAATCACCACCAGGTAGAACGCCGGCGCCAGGCTGCTGCCGGTCTGCCCGATCAGCCAGGTCGCCACCAACGGCGCGGTACCGCCAAACAGCGTGTAGGCCACGTTGTAGGTAATCGACGAAGCGGTATAGCGGGTACGTGTCGGGAAGCTCTCCGAAAGCAACGCCGCCGTCACCACGCCGCTGCACAGCGCCCCTACTGCCAGCAAGATCACCCCCAGCAG
>NZ_JALKIF010000044.1 GCF_023227715.1 Methanobacterium alcaliphilum | reverse complement strand
GTGTTCGAGCAGAACCCCTCCAACCTCGAGTCGGGCAATGGCTTCAAGCTCAGCGGCAGCGGCACCCAGGGCGCCGTGATGCCGGTCGAACTGGTGTGGAGCCCGACGGTCAATGACCTTAAAGGGGAATATCGCGCCGGGTACTACTACAGTAATGCCAAGGCACAGGATGTTCTAAAGGACAGCAACGGTCAGCCGGCCGCCATCAGCGGCGCCGCCTATCGCAGCAGTTCGAGCAAGCACGGCCTTTGGAT
>NZ_JALKIF010000043.1 GCF_023227715.1 Methanobacterium alcaliphilum | reverse complement strand
CCGTTGCCTGGGCCAGGTGAAAGATGAACACTTTCTCAACTTCCATGTCGAAGTGCTCGACACCGGCCCCGGCATTCCGGCTTCGCAGATCCAGAAGATCTTCACCCCGTTCTTCGAGGTCGACAGCGTGGTCAGCAACCCCAACGCCGGGTCGGGGCTGGGCCTGTCCATCAGTCATTCCCTGACCCAGTTGATGAATGGCAGCCTGCAGGCCCAGAGCGAACTTGGCGTAGGTACCCGCATGACCTTCAATGC
>NZ_JALKIF010000042.1 GCF_023227715.1 Methanobacterium alcaliphilum | reverse complement strand
CCGATGTGATGGTGGTCACCGTGGTGCTGCTGTTGGTACTGGTTCAAGTCCTGCAGAGCGTGGGCGACAAACTGGTTGTGCATTTTTCCCGTAAGTAACCCCAATGGGGTCGGTCCGGCCGACCCGTTCGGGGGCCGTCGCGGCCCTCACAAGGAGTGATCAATGAAGAAGCTGCTTGCTGTCGCTGCCGCTGTCGCGGCCTTCTCGGCCCACGCCGGGGACCTCACCGTTGCCGCCACCCCGGTGCCGCACGCCGAAATTCTCAACTTCGTCAAACCG
>NZ_JALKIF010000041.1 GCF_023227715.1 Methanobacterium alcaliphilum | reverse complement strand
GTCCTTCTACAATCCATAAAGGAACTGTAATGGAAGAATTATGGCGTAAAGGTTCATATCAACCTCCTAGAATTTGGAGTGTTGTTGAGATTATAAATACTGTTAGAAAAACTGTGAAAATTCCAGCGGTAATGGATACTTCTGGTTTTGGTTCTCGTAGAGGCCCGTATAATTGTAAAAACTGTAATTCAAAATTAAAAAGAGCCATTATGGATTCCAATCTTGATCAAAGTTTAATAGAAGGCTTTGAATGTGATTGTAAAAAAGAATGGGTTGCTGAAACAGAATTTTCTGAATTAAATAGATC
>NZ_JALKIF010000040.1 GCF_023227715.1 Methanobacterium alcaliphilum | reverse complement strand
CTCCATCGCTGGATCGCTGTAGCCGAACCAGTTCTGCAGCAGATGCACACTCAGCATCGCCATCAACGGGTAGGCCGGACGGCCACCTTCACCTTTCGGATAATGTGGCTCGATCAAAGCAATCAAGCCCTTCCACGGCACCACCCGATCCATCTCGATCAGGAACAACTCTTTGCGGGTTTGTTTGCGCTTACCGGCGTACTCGGCATCGGCGAAGGTCATTTGTTTCATCATCGAAAAGCTCGGCGATTGGTGTCCGGGGATTTTGCCAAATCAGGAAGTCTTTTTCAGGATTTCCCCAGCTGCGCCACAACGGCCATGGCAGGCTCCATTCTCT
>NZ_JALKIF010000039.1 GCF_023227715.1 Methanobacterium alcaliphilum | reverse complement strand
GTTACTTCACGCCCTAGTTTGTAGGCTGCTGTTGCATTCATATTGAATATGGCGTTTCCGTAGTAGTTGGGGTCTGTGGGGTTGTTTGGGTCTGCGTATACGCTTATTTGTTGTGTTTGTGTGATGTATCCTGGTGCTGAAACGGTTATGTTGAATATTGTGCCGTTGGTTGCATTGTAGAAGAAACTTAGTTCATAATATCCGAATATAGGATTTATGGTTTTGTTGTAGTTGATTTTTTCTCCGTTTTCATCTTTCACGGTGATTTCAGGGTTTATTTTATCATCCGAATATTCATAATTCACATCCACACCAATAATAGGGTCAACCACCTCAGTATTGGTTGTGCTGGGAAGAGAACTCGAATCATTATCAACAGATGGCACATCCGCCCCATCAGATTCATTCAAAAAATCACCTGAAGAATCCACAGCAGAAGCAGAACCCATCATCACTGCCGCCAAAACAAAAACAGTCAAAATCAAAATCAATTGCTTTCTTCTCATCATTTTTCACCTCCATT
>NZ_JALKIF010000038.1 GCF_023227715.1 Methanobacterium alcaliphilum | reverse complement strand
AGCATAATTTCACAACTAAACTATTCTGGATTATATATTATTACAAATACTAACTTATACACAGATTCAATCGTTTTTCAAAAGATCTAAACAATCATCTCTGGTTAGTTAGTGCCAGTTTGGGTTACTTATGCACGGAACAATCCATAGTATTTAAAAAAACACTATTATAGTATCATTCCCTTCACTAGCTATCCTCTCAGGATACTAGCTGCACGTATATATTATTAATGAAAATGAGGATTACATATTAAAAAAATGGACCCACCGGGATTTGAACCCGGGGCCTCCGCCTTGCAAGGGCGGCGCTCTCCCAGTCTGAGCTACGGGCCCATTAAAACATTTTAATAAAAAATGTCAGCTTGTGATAGACATGCTAAAGTGTTTGACCACAACATAGGTACCTATGAAAAAAATCCGCCTATGAATCCGGATGTTCCAATACCATATAAAAACCTGAAATTATTTTTTTGTGTAAGGAGGTGATCCAGCCGCAGGTTCCCCTACGGCTACCTTGTTACGA
>NZ_JALKIF010000037.1 GCF_023227715.1 Methanobacterium alcaliphilum | reverse complement strand
GTTTTTGTGTCCAGTTTTGCATTTTGCGTCGTAGGTAGTTGATTGTTCCGTGTATGGTTTTGAATATTTTCTTTATTGATTTGGGGAAGGTTTGTCGGTAGTAGTTTTCAACGGGGTTGTTTGTTTTTGAAATATTTGGGTCTTGCATGAATTGTGTGAGTCTTTGAAAGTCAGGAATGATTTTTTTAGTGATTATTCGTTGTAAAACTTTAGGAATATCATTAAATTTTGTTAGTAATTGTTCTAATCTGTTTATTGCTACTTTTTCATTGTTTGTATTGAATATTTCTTGTATTTCTTTGAAATATTTATCTAAACGCTTTTTATCCCGTTTTGAGATTTTATTTGAATGTGATGAATGGTATATTTTATCACTTATCATTTTAAATAAGTGAAAGAGACATAATTGGTGTTTGGCCCCGGATTTATCAATTATAGTTTTATATTCTCTCAGATGATCTGTAGTTATTGCAATTAGGGTTATATTTTTTGTTGATTCTGTTAAAAATTGTTTTATGGTTGTGTATTCTTTATTGGGGACTATTTGTTCTATTACTGGTAAATTTAATTTGTGATCGTATAATGT
>NZ_JALKIF010000036.1 GCF_023227715.1 Methanobacterium alcaliphilum | reverse complement strand
ATGAGTGTGGTGACTGTGTAGATGTGTGTCCCCCTCAGACTCTTAAATTGGAAGAGGGTAAAATTCAAAAGATTCCTCTGCAAGGTTTCTGTGTAATGTGCCAGAAATGTGTGGATATTTGTCCTGTAGATGTTATCGGTATTGATGGTGTTAAAGAACCTGCTAAATCAGATATTCAAATTGAAGGATCTATTTTCATTGCTGACTGTGTCGGTTGTGGAATGTGTGTTCCTGAATGTCCGGTGGATGCCATTACTTTGCCTGAAGTAGGTGGAGTAATTGATATCGATGCTGATACTTGTATTAAATGTGGTGTTTGTTCACAAACATGCCCATGGAATGCAGTATTCATTTCAGGTAAAAAACCAGAAAAACGTGCCAAAGAGATCGTTAAATTTGATTTGGACGAAGAAGCTTGTATCGGATGTAACACTTGCTTAGAAGCCTGCCCAGGAGACTTCATAGCACCTAAAGGATCAAACATAACTGTAGACTTACCTAATATATGTACTGCTTGTGGTCTATGTGAGAAAGTTTGTCCGGTGGATGCTATTGATTTAGAAGTTGAACTTGGACCAGCTAAACCTGCCAGTGAAGAAGGACTAGTATACGATGAATCACAATGTGATTTCGTTGGTGCTTGTG
>NZ_JALKIF010000034.1 GCF_023227715.1 Methanobacterium alcaliphilum | reverse complement strand
AGTTAGTATTTGTAATAATATATAATCCAGAATAGTTTAGTTGTGAAATTATGCTACTTAAACCATCTGGGGGATGGCTTGGCTTGAGTTGCCGAAGAGGGTCGTGGCAAGCTGCGATAAGCCTGGGCGAGGAGCATGCATCCTTTGAACCCAGGATTGCCTAATGAGTCTTCTTATTCTTCGGAATGCTCCCTTTGTGGGAGCGGGAACCCGCTGAACTGAAACATCTTAGTAAGCGGAGGAAAAGAAAGCAATTGCGATGCCGTTAGTAACAGCGAGCGAAAGCGGCGTAGGACAAACTGAATTCCCTGTAGTAATATGGGTGAAGATGTGGTGTTGTTAAGATTTAGTCAACAGGCCTCCTCAGATAAATTGAAGTCAGCTGGAATGCTGTACCGTAGAGGGTTATAGTCCCGTAGATATGTTTTGTGTGAGGTTTGGGCTTTTTTCTTGAGTAGGGTCCATTGGATATTGGGCTTGAATCTTGGGAGGCATCGACTCCTAATTCTAAATACGTCTCAAGACCGATAGCGTACTAGTACCGTGAGGGAAAGCTGAAAAGGACCCCTATCGGGGTGTGAAAAGAGCCTGAAACCAGATGGTGACAGCCAGACATGGCATGAAAGGAATGAAGTCTTTCGAAAGAAACCATGGTAACGTGGGAGTATGAGATATGATGGACTAGTGTTGTGTCGTCCGTCTTGAAACACGGGCCAGGGAGTTTTTGGTTGTGGCGAGACTAAGAAGTTTTAGCTTCGTAGTCATAGGG
>NZ_JALKIF010000033.1 GCF_023227715.1 Methanobacterium alcaliphilum | reverse complement strand
AAAGCTCAGTTAATAAACTACCAATATCTTCTCTTAAACCCATTATTAATCCTCCAATATAATTTTTAATACTTTCAAGACATTCAGCAGATTGGAATTTTTTGCGAGGAATTTATCATTTAACAATATATGGTCAAATAATTTTCCAATCATGGTCTAAACTTTAATAACGAATTTGACTCTTAACTATCCGTATATTCTATAACGTCTTTAATTACATATGAAGATTAATTTTATACTTCTAGAGGTAGTTGTGATTTTTCGCATTTGAGCTAAATTTATAAAGAATTGATGACAATTTATAGAACTTTATAAAATATTCAAAAGATTATTGATCTCTCTGCGATGGTGGTTTTTCCTGTATTTAATGCTGCTCTAAAACCACGATTTTGAGAGTTTTTTCTGACATTTCTTTGGATATCCTTTTAAAAAAGATTATTGATATATTTTTAAAAAGATAAATTAAACCCTTAGAATGATTTAAGGGTTATTTGACTGTTTCCGTCTGCAGAATCAATTTCTTCTATGATAAATGTTTCCCCAGTCACGGCCTCCATCATAGCAGCATAAACTAATGCCACAGGACAACCAATATGGCGAGGAATGTCATTTGCAACTAAGTAATCTGTGAAATAGTGAAATTTACAGTTATTTACTTTGAGGTTCAAGGTGTCACCATTTAAATCAGAATCAATGCCCTCTGCTAGACCCATATTGTTTATGAGGTGGTTGGTTAAAAAGGATATGGCATCTTTGGGAGTATCAATCTTTGGTTCTATTCCCAGTGCTGTGGATCCTACTATTGATAGTCTCCATAGGTCTT
>NZ_JALKIF010000032.1 GCF_023227715.1 Methanobacterium alcaliphilum | reverse complement strand
ATATTAGAATCTTTAGCAGATTTAAGATCACTTAGTATATCTTGTTCCATGGAATGAACCAGTTTTATTCGTTCATCCTTTGAAAGATCGTAGAATCCCATTTTAAATCCCCATAGTCATATTTTGTTATTGAATCATGAATTTTATATAAATATCTAAATCTACAATATAATTTATAATTACAGTTACAATTAATGTAAAGTTTTTTAATATTAGTATGAAGAAAAAATACTAAAATTAACTACTCCCCATAACAATAATCTCAGATTTTATAAATGTATTAAATCTTATTTTCCACAGTATTGCAGGCAAAATTATGAAAATTCAAGAACTAAATAAAGAGATTAGAGAAAAATCTCTAAAAAAAATAAAACACCAAACATCCCAAGAATTAGCAGCTAGTTGGACTCAGTTTGATTTAATGTACTCTGGAAAAGGCCAATCCATATTTATGATTCTACCAACAACGGGATGTTCATGGGCACTGGCAGACTCTGGAGGCTGCACCATGTGTAGTTACATAGCAGATTCCAGTTTAGAACCTGTTCCAGCATCCACTATAATTGAAATATTTAATGAATTACTGGCCAAATATCAGTTTGATGAAGCAACAGCAGCGAAAATATTTACATCAGGTAGTTTCTTAAATCCTTCTGAATTGCCTGTTGAAGCTAGGACAGCGATTTTAAAGACTTTAAATAATATGGAAAGCATTACTGAAATTGTTGTAGAATCTAGACCAGAATATGTAACTCAAGAAGTTATGGAAGAATGTTGTTCTATTATACCGGATAAATTATTTGAAGTAAGTATGGGGCTGGAAACCTCAAATGATTACACTCGTGAATTTAAAATCAACAAAGGTTTTACCACAGAAGACTTTGAAAAAGCAGTTAATGTAATCAAAGATCTCAAAAAAGAATACAACACCAAATCAAAAGCATATATACTTGTAAAACCTATTTTAACATCTGAAAAACAAGCCATAACAGAAGCAATTGATTCTGCAAAATATGCAGAAGAAGTAGGTGTTGATCGAGTATCATTCTGTCCTTCTACAATCCATAAAGGAACTGTAATGGAAGAATTATGGCGTAAAGGTTC
>NZ_JALKIF010000029.1 GCF_023227715.1 Methanobacterium alcaliphilum | reverse complement strand
ATACACGGAACAATCAACTACCTACGACGCAAAATGCAAAACTGGACACAAAAACACGGGAAAAATATCAACCCCCAATAACTTTACAACCCCACAGAATCGCAAAGGATATATATGATGAATACTAAATGTTGGAAATACCCCTTTTTTACCCAAAAGAAATGGGATTAAATTTAATATGAAGTTTTTTAAACTTTGTATATCTTATTTTGATGTTTGAAATGGGGGCCCGTGGCTCAGGTGGTAGAGCGCACGGCTGATAACCGTGAGGCCCTGGGTTCGAATCCCAGCGGGCCCATTTAAAACTTTATTTTCCCATAATAGAAAGATATTTCTTAATAAAAATCCTATTTTTAAAATTAACTAATTTAAAAGATTTTAATAGAAATAAATTATATAAAAAATAATCTTAATTAAAACTAAGCCATTTCCTTTTAATAACCTTAAAATTAATTTCACTCCAAATAAATAAAATTTACTTAAAAAGGAATTGAAGATTATATCAAAAAATAATGTGAAAAAATAAGGTAATTAAAAAGGTTTAAATTACCTTGCTCCATTTTGAATATATGTGAAAAGTAGAATATATAATTTATTTTAATAAAAAACTTCAATAATTTATGGTTAGTGGTTAAAGCATTTTCAAATCTTAAATAGCATTAAAATGATTAATGTTTCTTATTTAGCCAATATTTTAAAAAAATTAGGGATTCGGAAGTTATTAATTCATTGTTTGCTACTTTCTGCAAAGTCCAATAATTTTTCAATAGCACGACCAGAAAAGACGGTTTCTCTAGCAATTTCTGTTCCTTGAATTAAGTTATCTGCTTTTCCACTCAAGTAGATAATTGCTCCTGCATTGGCTAAAGCAATATCCAATCTTGCCCTATCTTCCTTAGATTCATTTTTACCCCTGAGAACTGATAAGAATATTTTTAAGTTTTCTTTTAGTGTATCTGGTGCCTTTATATATTCCATTTCTGTTTTTTTAACTCCAAAATCTTCAGGATTTAATTTTTTAATATCAATATTTCCATCTTTAACAAAAGCAATCAAAGTAGGACCTACATTAGATATTTCATCCATTCCCAAATTTTCCCCTACATCCATTCCATGGACCACCATTGCCCTTTTGACACCTATATTATTCAGTACCTCTGCAATTAATTTCACGTATCTTGAATCAAAAACACCGACCAGTTGAATTTCAGCACCCACCGGAGAAGTTAGTGGACCTAATATATTAAAAACGGTTCTTATGCCTAATTTTTGTCGTACAGGCATTACATTTTTTGTAGCAGGATGGAAATTAGGTGCAAACATGAACCCTATACCAGTTTCAATTATATTTTTTGCTACTTTTTCAGAATCCAGATTTATTTTCACTCCCGCTGCTTCCAATATGTCTGCACCGCCACAAGAACTGGTGACTGCCCTATTACCATGTTTTCCAATATATACACCAGAAGCCGCAGCAATAATTGCTGCTGCGGTGCTTACATTAAAGGTTTTAAGTGTGTCTCCTCCAGTTCCACACGTATCCACTAAGTTCAAATCATGAGACAGGTTTACTGGAGTACAAGCATCCCTCATTGCCTTAACAAAGCCAGTTATTTCAGAAGCAGTTTCGCCTTTAGTGGCTAATGATGCTAAAAATGCAGCAATGTGAATGTCACTCGCTTTTCCAGAAATCATTTTTTCCATGCAATTATATGCTTCAGTTTCAGTTAGATCTTTTTTTGAAACTGTTTTTTTAAAGCATTCTATCAATTAAAACACCTGCAAGTTAAAGTTTAGTAGCTTTTTTCAATTCTTTTGTATATTGAGCTACTTTTTGCAGCATTTCATCCTTATTTGAAAGATTTTTAGCAACAATATCAATAATAGCACTTCCCACAATAGCTCCTTCCGCTCCAGCAGAAATTACTTCTTTTACATGAACTGGTTGAGAAATCCCAAAGCCCACCATAATAGGAAGTTTATTATGCTTTCTTATTCGTTTTATAAGGTCAACTGTGCTGGTTTTAATTTCTTTTCTAGCGCCAGTAACACCCATTACTGATACCAAATAAATGAATCCCGAAGAAACTTGAGAAATCTTCTCTAATCTCCCAATAGTGGTTGTTTGGGCGACTAAAAAAATCTGGTCAATATTATTATTTTTAGCAGCGGAAATTGCATCTTCTGCCTCCTCCGGAGGTAAATCTGCAGATAATATTGCATTAACCCCATTAAGATGCGCTTCTTTATAAAATTGTTCCACACCCCTTTGATAAATTAAGTTATAATAAACTAAAAGACCTATAGGAATAGATGTGAACTCTCTTATCTTCTTAACAAACTCAAACGCTTTATCAGTAGTCATATCCGAGTTAAGAGCTCTTAAATCAGCACCTTGAACAGTTGGACCATCGGCAATGGGATCTGAAAATGCAAAACCTATTTCCAATGCATCTGCACCATTATCCACCAAAGTTTTTACTATCTCTAGTGATGTTTCCATATCTGGATCTCCAGCCACAACAAATGGTACAAATGCCCCCTCATCTTTTTTCCCAACTCTTTCAAACATTTCTTGATAACTTTCAACTTTTAAAGAAATTGTATCATTTGTTTTGAAGCTCATACCTCCACCCCCAACAATTTAGCTGCTAAAAACATGTCTTTATCTCCTCTTCCGGAAAGGTTTACTAAGATTGTTTTTCCTTTATTTTCAGGCATTTTTGCATATTTTTCCATATATGCAATAGCATGGGCACTTTCCAATGCAGGTACAATTCCTTCGTATTTCGAAAGTAATTGAAATCCTCGAAGAGCTTCAGAATCAGTTATTGCTTCATAACGAGACCTTCCAATGGTTTTAAGATAAGAATGTTCGGGTCCGACACCGGGATAATCCAAACCTGCCGAAACTGAATAGGCTTCAGTTATCTGACCATCATTATCCTGAAGTACATATGAAAGAGAACCATGCAGTACACCCTCACTTCCAG
>NZ_JALKIF010000028.1 GCF_023227715.1 Methanobacterium alcaliphilum | reverse complement strand
CTCATCAGTCATAACTTCAATAGCATATCCTGAGTGGACAAGCACATACCTACCCTCTTCCACATCTTCCACCAGATCTAATTTTACCTGCTGTCTAACTCCGCCAAAATCTACTACTGCAATTTTATCATTATTATTGATCTCAATTACTTGAGCCGGTGCTGCAATGCACATGTAACTATCCTCTCCTTTTTTTATCAAATATAATGACATAAAGCCATTTAATTTTTAATACATGGATCTTAATCCGTATTTATGTAAATATTGAATTGATTAAAAAATCAATCAAATTTAAGGTAGTATTAATTAATAAAATTAGTAAAGTATCTTACATATAAAGATTTGTAGGATACATTAAAATAAAAGTAGTAATGAGGGTTATCTAATGAAAGTTATTGTTATAGGAGGAGGTCCAGCAGGCCGGGCAGCTGCTTTAGAATTAGCATCACTGGATAATGAAGTTACATTAATAGAAAAAAATCGTATTGGTGGCACCTGTCTAAATGAAGGATGCATGGTGATTTGTGGACTTAATGACATATCCCGTTTTTTAAATGATGCTAAAAATCTCCAGGCCAATGAAATTATGAACATACAATGCGATTTTAATTACTCAGATATAGCTAATGGTATCAAAGAAACACTTAACAAAATTAGACATGTGACTGAAAAAGAGACAGTTGAAGCAGGGATTAAATTGATTTATTCTGAGGCAACAATCAGCGATAAACTCGTTAATTTGAATAAAAAAACCTTAGAGTATGATAAATTGATTATTGCTACTGGTGGCAGACCATTCATCCCACCAATAAAAGGTATTGAGCACACAATTAACTACAAAAATCTGTTAAATATTAAAGAATTACCTGAAAGTTTAATAATTGTGGGTAGTGGAGTGATTGCAGCAGAAATTGCAAATATTTTTTCTTCGATGGGTAGCGAAGTCCATGTTTTATGTAGAAACAATTTTTTAGGTATCTTGAAAAGTGAAATTAGCGATTATATTGCAGAATATCTTTTAAAAAATGTCCATATCCATAAAAACATAACTATTCATGAAATTAAAGAAGATCATGCCCTTACCAGCGAGGGTAAAATAGAAGGACTTGTATTTTTAGCAACCGGAACGATACCTAATTCTGAAATAGTTAAGGATATATTAAAAACCGGTCCTCGTGGGCAAATATTAGTAAACGATAAAATGGAAACATCGCATCCGGGAATCTATGCTGCAGGAGATGTGATTGGCAGCATTGGAACTACTCCCGTAGGAAGAATGGAAGGTGTAACTGCTGCTAGAAATGCTGCCGGAATTGAAACCCACATAAACTATAAAAGCATACCCCATTCCATCTCACTTAATTATGATGTAGCATTTTTAGAAGATGGGCCTTCTTTACCATTATCAAATAGTAAATCTTCAAAAAGCAGACCTAAATCTGTTACTAATGGACATATACCAGGTTCTGCAGGTCCTGGTTCGTTTTGGAGAGTGTTAAGTGGCCATACTGGATTTAGTGAGCTAGGAGTAGATTTAGAAACAGGGGATATTGAAAGTGTGTTGTCCATCTCCCCCTCTGCCCGGAATAATCTGGCTTATATTTCCCTGCTATCCCGACTAGATAAAAAGACATACGACTTTGAAAAATTTGTAGAAACCCATCCTTCAACCGATTCTCTGTATAAGTTAATGAGGTTTTTTTCAAAGTATTGAATAGAACAAATAGATATTAATAAAGAGAAATATCATCTTCCTTTTTTAGCCTCATTTATAATTATATCTGCAATTTTATCTGCAGAATTTAAAACATCACCACCATATCTTTGAGCTTCTTCTTTAATGCGGTTCAAATTATCTAAGGCATTTAAAAGAGTTTCTTTTAAGTTTTCCAGAGAACTTTCCATCACAGCACCTGGAAAAACCGCGGCCATATTATGATATCTCCCATATTTTACGCCAGTAAGTGCCACAATTGGCGTCTTACAAGCTATTGCTTCGTGGATCATTACTCCGTCATCAGTAAGTACGGCTACATCTGCCAGACTATAAAGATCCTGAATCCAATCCACATAACCCAGGTTAATAATATTCTCATTTTCCAAATATTCCAAGTATTCCTCTTTTAAAGGATGTCCCACTACCAAAATATTAGCATCAATATTACTTAATGCAATATCTCTAACTGCTTGCGCAGTCTTTTCAAAGAGAGAAGATCCTGAAGAAAAAAGTAGTGTGGTTTTTTGAGGATTAAATGAATCTGGCATTTTTTCAAGGGCTTTATTTTTATTTCCTTTAATTACTTCAGGATTAATGGGCGAATATGCCTTGTGCAGTCTTTCATTATCTAAATCCTGTTGATATAAATTAGATTCAGGTAAAACAATATTGGAATTAAGTTTAGTGCAGACTTTAGCATCCATAGGAGTTATAAGTATGCCCACTGCAGGTACTTTAGCTATTTTTGCAGATAAGCATCCTACAACAGCACCTCCACCAATTACTCCTATTAAAACATCTGGTTTTTGATTTTTTATGAGTTTAACTGCTTCCAGTGCAGCACGAGTTGTTTTAACGCCTGCTTTTGCTAGAGCTATTTTTGTAGCAGCGTGACCTCCTGCCTGAGGGATGCTTATTTTATGCCAATGAATATCTTCTTTTTTTAATAAAAGACCCGGAGCTGTATGATCAAGAGCAAATTCGCACTCAACACCCTTTTTAGATAATGCTCGAGCAATGTTAAGTGCAGTGACAGCGTCACCACCCATTCCCCGCCCAGTGATAACAAATAAAGCTTTCATAAGAACACCATCCCATAATTATTCATGTATAAACACTTTAAAATAATGATAAGTTAAATAACTTTACTTAATTTAAGTTTCAAATTAAAATAGGATTAATTTTCAAATTTTAGATATGATTATTTTAGTGGATATGTTATTATATATAATTAATTTTTCTATTGAAATAAGTTTAATTTATAATAATAGTTCAAAAAATAATATAAATCAACCCATAATGTTTAAATCAAGTTAAACCTTTTAAATCTGTCTCTTATACACATCTGACGCTGCCGACGATCTTACGCGTGTAGATCT
>NZ_JALKIF010000027.1 GCF_023227715.1 Methanobacterium alcaliphilum | reverse complement strand
ATTCCATGGAACAAGATATACTAAGTGATCTTAAATCTGCTAAAGATTCTAATATTGGAGTATACACTATTATGCTTTAAAGTGGAAATTAAGCGCAAAACGACTTTTTTAAGACTATACTGGCTATTGCACATTTAACAACAAAAAATCGCAAAGGAACGGTTATTCATTTTATCTATCACTTGCCCGGTTTATTAAGAAATTAATAATAATCTGATGTGGGGTGCTTTTTATCATAACTTGACACTTACCACTTATTAAATATCTTTTACTCTTCTCTAAGTGGGCAATTATTTGTTAATTTTTATTGATTCACATCTTTGTATCTATCGAGTGCTCCGGTTTCTACTGCTTCGTTAATAAAATAATGTATTAGATAAATATCCGAAACTATCCATTCAAGATATTGTTTAATTTCTTCATGTTCTTGAAGCATTTTAACAATTATCTCATCGTAAATATGCATATCCGGTAGTTCTTCAGGTATCTCATTTCTTTTAATTGCACTTACAAATATGTCAAGAATTTTAGAACTTAAATCTATAAGAGGAGAGAAATCCAGTTTAGAAATCTCATGTTCATAACCTACAATTGCGGAAATATCTTCAGTAAGATTGTAACATGCACCAGATATCTCTTCATAAATTTTAAGATCATTGGAAACATCTTTAAATGAATCTTGAATCTTTGTTAATGAAGATTCAAGGTTATTATATTCTAATAATGATGTTTCAAGCTTTGAAGTTGCAGCTTTATTATCATAATTTCCAGATAAAATAAGCGCTGCATATTCTTGATTTGCTTTCAAAACATTAAATACCTGATTCGGTAAATTTATAGTTAATCTCTTGGGTAGTATACCATAAACAAGTATAATCGATACAATTGAACCAATAATGATGTCTATTAGCCTAGCAGCAGCATTATTAATCACTTCACCCTGTGGCCAAACGAAAACTGTAAAAACAGTTACTGCCAGGATCGAAAGACCAATATGGTTGGGTAAGAATGCTCTGAAGAAAAAAAGTGCCACTATTGCAAATATCAGCAGCATATAATGTGGGAAAATGAAGGCTAAAATTATAGCTAATATGACTGCGAAGAGATTGAATGAAACCCTAGTAATCATGTTATCCCATGTGCTTGAAACATCAGGTTTGAGTACTATAAGAACACCCATAGCAATCCAAGCTGGATCTCTTGCATGGTCGATGAACACAAAAGCTAGTGTTATTACCATTGCAACTGTAAATCTTAATGCGTGACGTATGTATAATGAATCCAGATTAAATCTAGATGTTATTACTTGTTTAAATGACATCTTATTTAGAATGGTGATTTTTACAGTTTCCTCTTCATTTTGATTTATAGGACTGGAAAGTATCCGGTTTGAATCTTCAAAAAATTTTATAAAATTATCTGCTAAAAATTTTATAGATTCAACACCTTTTTCATCCATATGCAAATCCAATTCATTTAAATTTGATTTAACATTTTTAAGATTAACTTCTCCTTTTTTATTTACTATATGGTCTGCTATAGCACTACTAACAGAATTAGATTCATTAAGAAAATTCTCAAATAAAACTGCTACTTTACCTGTAAGCCTTGACTGAACCGTTCTCCCATAATTTCGAAGTCCGGTCAAATACAATCCATAATCCAATAGGTCATGATACGATTCATTAATAGGAACTCCTGCTAGATTGCGTCTTATTGAACCTATTTTGTTTATAGATGTGCTAGGATCAAACCCCGATGCAACCATTTTCCTTTTATAATTATCTCTTTGAATAAATTTCCATACAAGAAGTATCGAAGTTATAATATAAGCAAATAAAACATAAATAACCAAATCAAAAACATTTGTACTACTTTTTATAAGGACAGTTGCCGTATAATATGAAATAAAAATCAGATACCCAAATAATCCCTCAGCCTTTCCAAATATATACAGTGTAAATGGGAAAAAAGACCATATTATAGTCAAAACTATGAAAAAGGGTAATCCAAACATATGTGCTACTGAAGCACTTACAAATGCCAAAGACATTAAAATAAATCCAATAACTGAAAAAGTAACAGCCTTCCGGAATGGAATTGCTTGATCCATTAGAACAGATGCAAATAAAACTACCATAAAAATAATTTCTATGCCTTGACTTAAACCAATAAAATAAGCTATAATAACGCTTAAAATAGCTAAACCTACTGCTCTAAATGCATGGCCCCATAAAGGTTTTCCTGTGGGTGCTGAAAGTCTTTTAAATCTGCTAATAAATCCTTTTCTTTCCAAACCATCACGCCCTTTTAATTTTCATTAAAATAAAATAAATACATTAGATTAAGTTAAAGAAACCATTTTTTAATAGAATTATCGTTAAGCCAGTACAACGAATATATCCAATAGTTCTTTTGAAGATTTATAAAATGGATAGTAGGAAATTTTAATATCCGACAGTTTAACATTGACCATATCAATAGTACTAATATAAATTATATCACACAGTAATTAATAATTGTTTCTAAATCTATGTGCTTATATGGGTAATAAAAATAGCTATGTTTCCATATCAAAAATGAGGATAAAGTATAAATTCATACACAATAGGTTTTATAATTAACAATTCATAGTTGTTTTCTATTTACAACTCGGTTATATGTGGGATATAAAAATAAAGTTTGGAAATAGAATAATTTAATTTTCCATGATTTTTTCAACTTCACCATTTAAGTAAACATAAATGCCTATAACGGTACAATTTGTAGCAAATTTTTTTATTTTTTCAACAGCAATCATTAAATTTTTCGTGTGGGTTTCAAAATCAACGGGATTTGCTGCACAGTCTTCATGAGCTACAATGAATATTTCCTTACAATCATGAACTTTAAGGGCAATGGAAAGTTTATCCAGCACGTGTGTTAATTCAGATTTAGAATCAACCAAAAAACCATCCATACCAGGTTCAGTAATCATATCTACAAAATCAACACCATATGTTGACATAATCCATTTAATGGTCGGTATTTGTACCCGACCATCAATACAGTTTAAACAGGCTGCAAATTTTCCATCAAGTTCAGTTTTTATATTGTCCATAATCGATGTCTCCGGTTTCTTATGTTGTCTGATTAGGGTGGGACATATAGAATATATCCAAATCTTAAAATTTTATTTTATAATGTTATATTGGATTCTTGAAACAGATCTATTTAATTCAGAAAATTCTGTTTCAGCAACCCATTCTTTTTTACAATCAC
>NZ_JALKIF010000026.1 GCF_023227715.1 Methanobacterium alcaliphilum | reverse complement strand
CTATAATACCTGAAGGAAAATGCACATTTCCAGTCAGGATTATAGAACATTATCAACCGACTGGAATAGTAGCCAGTATATTTAAATTACTACGTTTGGCACGCAGGATGAAATCAGAAGGTATGGATCCCCAAGAATCAAGTATTAAACGTTTGATAGCTGGGGGAGAAAGTTTTTCACCAGATTCCAGGGCATATGTGGAGGAAATATGGGGAGTGGATGTTTTCAATACTTATGGTAGTACTGAGGGGACAATGTCAGGGGAATGTCATAAAAAAGTAGGATTGCATGTCCCGGAGGACATGGTTCATTTGGATGTATATGATCCTCAGATGAAAAACTTTGTAGACGATGGGGAGTGTGGGCGGATTGTTTTAACTACTTTACTTCCTGTTGGTGGTAAAACCGGTACATTACTATTAAATTATGATACTGATGATACTACGGTGGTTGTATCAAGGGATAAATGTCTTTGTGGTCGAACTCATATGAGGATAATGAACCCGGAAAGGGAAGCTGAAACATTTTGGATAGCAGGAAACCCATTTAATCGGGTTGATGTGGAAGCAGGAGTGTTCCAGAGGGAAAATATGGAATATTTAACGGGGGAATATGAATCGTTTATATATGGTGATGAAGATGTGGGTGAAATCACTATGAGGGTTAGTATAGAATGTGAAAACACTCAAAACTGCGACCCGGACATGATCGAGGAAAATTTTTTGAAATCTTTCTTACAATATAAACCTGGCTTGAAAGAAGCTTATTCAGATGGAACATTTGATATCTTATTCAATTTTGTAGGACCCCAGGAACTAGAATTTTATAAAATTAAAGGAAGACCAAAAAGAGTGGTAGATAGACGTTAATTTTTTTTATTAACATCTATTTATAAAGCCTAAAAACCAATTAATCTTTAAAGTATTAATGAATATTTTACTATTTTTTTGAGGAAAACCTATGCTTAATGCTAAAACTTATATCACCTCCAATCCAGGAATTGGGGGAAAAATCAGAGTCAAGTATGAAGACTTTTACGTCGAAGAGATACCAGAAACAACCCCTACTGGAGAGGGACCAAACACATGGATTTGGATAGAAAAAATCGGTAGAAATACTTTGGACGTGGTACTTGACATGGCCCGGGATTTACACTTAAGTCGAAAAAGGATGGGCTTTGCAGGAATGAAAGATAAAAAAGCTGTAACTCGTCAATGGTTATGCATCAGTAACTTTGAAGGAGAAGACTTGGAAGAAATTAAGTACCAGTTCCATAATGTGGAATTTTTAAAAATCACTCAAAACCAGAAAAAACTTAGAATAGGGCAGTTGATTGGAAATAAGTTCCGTATTTTAATTAGGGATATCTCAGATCCTGAAAAAAGTGCTGAAAATGCACAAGAAGTTTTGGAAAAACTTTCAAAAGTAGGGACCCTGAATTATTATGGTTGGCAGAGGTTTGGAAAACCACGAAGCAATACTCACATGGTGGGAAGGGCTCTGGTCGAAAATAACCTGGAAAAAGCAGTAGGATCATATATTGGTAAACCTTATGAAGGAGAACCAGAACAAATAAAAGCGGCCAGAGCAGCTTATGATGAAAATAATCTGGAAAAATCTTATGAATTAATGCCTACTGGCATGAGATATGAGCGGATGATGCTCCGAGCACTTTTGAAAGAACAGAAAAAGAAAGATGTTTTGGACGATGATTCTTATCGTAAGGCTCTTTATAGCCTTCCAAAACCTTTGAGTAGAATGTTTGTCCACGCATATCAGTCTTATCTATTTAATAAGGCTGTAAGTGAAAGGTCTACTATGGGAATTGATCAATACGTGGAAGGAGACATATTTATTGATAATGAAGAACATTTGATTCATGATAAGTCTCCTGAGGAACTACAATCGATGATTAATGATTTTCAAGCCCACCCTACATCGCCTCTTTATGGTAGTAAGGTACCTCTGGCGGGAGAAGGCGTCGGGAAAATGGAGGAGACTATTTTAAAAGATGAAAATCTAAATCTTGAAGATTTTAAATGCCCTAAAATGCCTAAATTAGGAAGTCATGGTCTAAGAAGAGCAATTAGATTTAAGATATGGGATGTGTCTGCTGAAGCCACAGAAGACGGTGTTTTAACAGAATTTTCCATACCTAAAGGATGTTATGCTACTTCAGTTTTAAGGGAAATAACCAAAAATGAGACAGTATAAATTATAATAATGGGAGACGTCATAAAATGAAAAATATGAATTGCAGAATTATTTCTCATGGTAAGGCCAGCGGTGAAGCAATGGTAAGTCAGGATCCTATAAGCTTTTTAGGCGGGGTAAATCCAGACACGGGAGAAGTAATTGATCCTAAACATCAGCTTAAAGGAGAAATCATCAAAGATAAAATATTAATTATTCCTGGTGGTAAAGGATCCACCGTTGGATCGTATGTTATTTTTCAAATGGCTAAAAATAAAACATCCCCTAAAGCAATAATCTGCCTTAAAGCAGAGCCTATAATTGCTACAGGGGCTATAATGGCCAACATTCCCATGGTCGACCAAGTAGAAGGGGATATTATGGGATTATCTTCGGGGCTACAAATAGAGGTAGATGCTGAAAAAGGCCAAGTAAAAATAATTTAATAATATTTTTATTTTTAAAAAAATTAATCCATAGAGAATTTATTTTTCAATTGTGGATTCAGCTATAATTCCACCTACTGCACCTAATACTCCGGATATTATGATAAGAACCAGAGTGAATAAACTTCCAACCAGGAGGCTCACAAAGCCCACCATATTTCCAATACTATTTGATAAGATACTTATAAATGCAGTTACTATTCCCAGTCCAAATAATGATAATAATCCAATTATGAGTCCGCCTATCACTCCTGACAATGCGCCCTGGATAGCTCCTTCAATTCTACCTTCACTCACCAAGTATACCGTTACAAAACCTCCTATCAATGGCCCTAAAATGAATAAAGGGAACACTGCTAGGCCTAAAGCCATGGTCAATGCAGCAGTAACTAAAGATCCTAAAATAATTGCTTTCCAATCAGTCATTTTTTCATCTCCACATAGTGAGTTTTTTTAATAAGTAGGGCACGGATCTTTTTAAGAATTTTCAGGTCTTTTTTTCTTTAGATGTGCTAATGAGTGTTCCTACAGTTCCGCCTATTATTCCCAGGCTTATATCTCCTATTAATGCAATTAATAAGATCATGAGTATGTTGCTATGCAGCTGTCCTGTCTTAAAGAAGACGATTAAAATATTGATTATTCCTATAACGGCTCCTATGAATGCTCCGTGAATGGCTCCATTCATCACGTGTCCTTTTACCATGTAACCTGCGATTAATGAGGCTACAACAATGGATATTATTCCTGCTAATCCTGGTAAGACAAATCCTAATACTAATCCAAAGAC
>NZ_JALKIF010000025.1 GCF_023227715.1 Methanobacterium alcaliphilum | reverse complement strand
GGCTTAATCGAACCCCAATAGCAGTAGCCTCCGCCAGGATCAAACGGATTTAAAAAAACACTACTACAATTAGTAATTATTTTATTGGGAAAGTACAATATAAAACACTTAAAAAACGGAATTATACGAAAAAATCACATTCCATAAGCATAGGTATTTTTAGCACATGTACGCAATATGTAGCAATCAAAAATCACCACATACTACCACAAACCAACATCAAACATCAAACATTTGCCCGAAGACAAGGGTTTGAGCCCTCATTTTAATAAGTATCATAATATTTAGCCATAAATGGAAATTACAACTTTCACAGAGTGACGATAATCACACTCCAGTCGACGCCTTAATTCATGGCACATACAATACACAACACATACAGAAACACAAACATATTAGAAATTATTGCAAAAATAATGGCATTTATTTACCATGCTGATATGTATGCGAAGTGCATTTAATTATTAATTGGAACATGGCATATAAATTTTTCTAGTACATTTCAAAAGTTATACAAATATTTGTATTCTATTATCTGCAGTCGAGAAAAAATAATTTTGATTCATATTCCACATAATAGTTTAGTTCAATCTATTTTTTTTCAATAGTTAGGCCATTGCTGAGTGAATGCACATTATAAAAAAAAATAGCCCCCGATTAAAGAAATAAAATTGCTAAATTAAAACGAGAAATAGTCCTCTTTTAATCAATAAAGGATCCTTACCATAGTATTCCCATTTAAAACTAATGAAATTTTTATCCTATTTTTATTATACAATATAAAAGCGTGAATCAAATTTAAAATCACTATTTAAAACTTTCGGTTGCAGCTAAATCACAAAATATTTTTATACTGCAAATAAATTTTAAAAAGGTGATATATTATGAAGTTTGGTATCGAATTTGTTCCAAATGAGCCAATAGAAAAAATCGTAAAGCTAGTGAAGCTGGCAGAAGACGTAGGATTTGAATACGCTTGGATTACAGACCACTACAACAACAAAAATGTATACGAAACCTTAGCATTGATTGCTGCAGGAACCGAAACTATTAAAATGGGTCCTGGTGTAACCAACCCTTATGTGAGAAGCCCCGCAATAACTGCTTCCGCAATAACCACTCTAGACGAACTCTCCAACGGAAGAGCAACTTTAGGTATTGGCCCTGGTGACAAAGCTACCTTTGACGCTTTAGGAATCGAATGGACTAAACCAGTCAGTACAATTAAAAGCGCCATCACCATGATGGAAACTTTAATGGCTGGTAAAAAAACAGACAGCGGTGCAAACTTAATGGGTACCAAAGCTGTCCAAGAAAAAATCCCTATTTACATGGGTGCACAAGGTCCAATGATGTTAAAAACCGCAGGAGGATTCTCCGACGGTGCATTAATTAACGCATCAAACCCAAAAGACTTTGAAGCTGCTGTACCTCTAATTAAAGAAGGAGCAGAAGCAGAAGGTAAATCCATATCTGACGTTGACGTTGCAGCATACACATGCTGTTCCATAGATGACGACGCTGGTAAAGCTTTAGGCGCAGCAAAAATCGTTGTCGCATTCATCGCAGCAGGATCCCCACCACCTGTATTTGAAAGACACGGACTAGCTCCTGACACTGGTGCTAAATTCGGAGAATTCTTAGGTAAAGGTGACTTTGGTGGAGCAATCGGAGCTGTTACTGACGAATTAATGGACGCGTTCTCTGTTGTAGGAACCCCTGCAGACTTCGTCCCAAAAATCGAAGCTCTCGGAGAAATGGGCGTAACCCAATACGTAGCTGGTTCCCCAATTGGTCCTGACAAAGAAAAATCCATAAAATTACTGGGAGAAGTTATAGACAGTTTCTAAACTCTCTTCTCTTTTTCTTTTTCTTTTTAAATTAATATTCAATTCCAAAAAAAAAGCCGTTGCTTCAATCTATTTATTCTTCTTAATACAAACCAGGCCATACATAAACCTAAAATTGATTAAGCATATGGTGCAAAAACAATAAAGTATCTTTTTTACGTCTAAAAGGAGAGTTATAATAACTTTTTTTGTCTAAACCTTTCCTGATTCTTAAAGCTTCTTTAATTATCCTCTCAAAAGAGATAGGGGTATTTTTTAATACATATTCCCCTGCATCATACTTTGATACAACATCCTTTTTATGCATCGTGTAATAAAGCCGGCTTATTCCCAGCACACCCCATTCAACTCCTTGCTCAAAAAGTATGAAAATACTTTCTATTGATATAGTTTTAGATGCTTGTTCAGTCCAGTTTACCCAATATGTATTCACATTTAAATTAACATAATCAATTAACTCATCAACATCAATATTTGAGATATAATAACCTGCAGATTTACCTATCACACTTATACTATAATTTTTTAATATAAACCATGTTATTATGCCCACATTTCCAGAATTAAGGTCATTTCTAATTTGTCTACCATCAAAATATACAGCAGGCCCCATATTATTTAAGTTACTGAGTTGTCGGGAGGTAACATAAGAACCTTCTAATGTAGTTTTAGAATATTTATGGTTAATTTCTTTATGTATTTTCCCAAGTATGCTCAATTCTCTAGGGTTCATATCTCGTTTAATCACCGCGACAAAATCAACATCACTTTTTCCAGCATGGTAATCATTTAATACAAGTGAACCAATAAGATAAAATGATTCTAGCAAATCCGGCAATTCTAAATTAAAAACAGAGAGATAGTCATTTAAAACTTTTTTTACTTCATTAGGTAAGGTATCCATATTCTCACTGCCCTTCTAAATCTCAGGTTTATCTCATTATTATTTGCCAGACATTCCAAAGATTAAATAATACTATTTCGCATTCCATGTTTATCACACACTTTCAAAGTTATCTCATGGAGCTTTTTTTGATAATCCATAGGAGCATAATCCTTATTTCTAAAAAGTGCTTCCGTTTTTTCTAAAAGTTCAGGGAAATGATTTTTTAGAGCAGTGAAATATCTTACTTTTGAATCATTAGGTTGGTTACCAAATAGAGTCATACCCCCGATCAATACGTAATCTCCACCGTGTTCTTTTACTATTTTTACCATTTGACTCAAATGTTCTTCAGAATCAGACAAAAATGGTAAAACTGGCATTAAGCATGCTCCTACTAAAAAACCTTCTTCTTTCAATTTAGCCATCGTATTAAGCCTCTCTTGAGGTGAAGGAGCCGCAGGTTCAAATATTTTTGCAATCTCTTCATTCATAGTAGAAAAAGAAAACCCAAGTATAACTCCCCTTTGTAATTTAGAAGCTAAATTTGAAGGTAGCTTAGCAGTTTCATCAATCTTTTTTAAAAGATCAACATCTCTTAAAATAAGAGTGGATTTAGTAAGCAGATTCACTGGAAAATGAAATCTATAAATAATTTTTAAGATTTCTCGCGTAATTTTTAGATCTTTTTCTGCTTGTAAATAAGGATCAGTAGCAGATCCTAAAGCAATAATCCCATACTCTCTTTTGCGAGCACGGTTTTTAAGTTGTCTGTATAATACATCAGGAGCATTTATTTTCACTGAAAGACCAGAAGGCACATGTTCTCCATACTTACTACCATTAACATAACAATAAAGACAATTAAAAGAGCATCCTAAATAAGGGTTCATAGTATATTGTTCTAAAAACCAGCTATCCTGATATTTGTGTTTGTTTAATACAGATTTAACTTTTATTTTTCTAACAACCACACCCCCCATACATTTGATTAATTAACTGACTAAAAAGAAATTAAAACCAAATTTACTTTTTATATGGGAATCTGCTTCTTTTACAGATTTAGAAGAAAATTTATATCGTTTATGTACTTCTATAATCTCTTTTAATGCATCTTTAACTAATTCTTCATTTTCCCAATTAACTAATGATGAAACAACTTTTTCTAAGCAATCTTTTTTGTAACTTATTTGACCGATTACATGGATAATCATGTTTCTAACACGAGGAACTTGCTCATATTGAACTTGATGAAGTAATGGTAAAACATCTTCAGGGTGAGTGCGGCCTCTCAATTCTATTCCATGAATAATTACTCTGCGTACTTCCGGATCAGGATGATTTAAAAATTTTTGTGAAAACTCTAATGCTTGATCTGGATTTTTTTCACCAATCTGTTTTAAAGATCCCATGACTGCATTTTTTACTTTACTACTATTTTCATTAAGGGCTCCTTCCAAATATTTAGAAACCAGATTCAAGTTAATTTTTCCTATTTCTCCCCATAGATAAATTATGGTCTGTTTCTGATTTTCATTCCCATTTTCATAGAGTTCTTCGCCACATTTGATGATTATATCTCTTAATTCTAAATTATCTCGATATAGTCTTCCTAAAATAAGATAAGTATTTTTTCGAATGTATGTATCTTCATCAGAAGAGTATATTCCCATATTAGAATCTTTAGCAGATTTAAGATCACTTAGTATATCTTGTTCCATGGAAT
>NZ_JALKIF010000024.1 GCF_023227715.1 Methanobacterium alcaliphilum | reverse complement strand
ATCTTAAACCGTACTTTTCACCATTAAATTCTACAGAGTGACCTGCATTAGGTCCTACTCCTGCTCTTGCTATAATGTTGGGTTTATCATTATGACAGAGATAAGTAATACATTTACCTTTACCTTCGTCACCCCAACCGCCTCCGACTAAAACACTGCATGTCATTTATAATTCTCCTTAGACTATTGCCTCTTTTATATTAAAAAAGATGTAATAAAAACTTTTCCCTGAATTATGGAAATATTGATTAGAAATCTTCAATTTTAATCATGATATTAAATAACTCTTAAAATAAGATTTAATGAGTTATTTAGTGTTAAATAATAAATATTATTAATCTCTTTTTTTCCTAATAACTCTCTCAAATAATGTTGGAGTGAATCTCCTTTGCATAGCAATCAAAACATGTTGTTTTAGGGATTCATCCATGGTTTCAACTGATATTTCTTCTTCATCTTTTCTTATTCTGATTGCCTGTGCCATTTGAGCAAGGTCACGTGCATGTGCAAAGGTAGGTTGTAAACCTTCACCACCTTCCCTAACTGGTCTGTAAACAAGTCGGTATCTATCTAAAACTTCAGGCCCGTATTTTTCCCCCATTTCATTGAGATTCTTTTCAAATACTTCAACAATTTCATCGATTGTTGGTGATTCTAAAGAAATGTGTAATGGGGCTCTTCTAAGGTGTGCTTCATCCATAATTGTGATATCCAAATTAGTGGAGAATGCCGGGATGAAATGGGAATGAACCACCATTGGTGCACCTTTAACATAAATCATATCTTTTTTGTTTTCTAATGGGACAATTAATCGATTAAGTAGCGCATTATGGTCTTCTTTCTGCCTTCCTAAATCGTCCAGTAGAAGTACCCCTCCATTAGCTTTGATAATGGGTGAAGTTTCATATACTCCTTTGTGCGGGTCAAAATTAGTTTCTAATTTTTCAGTTGTAAGCTCTGAACCAGTGAAAACAAAGGGCGCGTAAATTTTAACCCAACGTGGATCTTTAGGTTGTTCTGGACACTCTTTATGGAAATCAGGGTCGTATAATTGAATGACCTGTTCACTGAATTCAATATAACGTGGAATTACCAGTGGAGGTAATAGATCAGACATCTTACTGGTTAAAAATGTTTTCCCTGTACCTGGAAGTCCATAAATAAATAATCCTTTACCACCGATAGCAGATTCTACTAAAGTGGTCTTACCATTTTCATTGCCCACAACATCTTTAAATGTTTTATCAATCACTTCTTTAGGCACTTTGATAGGGAATCTTCCTTTAATTTGGGCTTCCATGACTTGATAGTATATATCATAGGATACCGGAGCCATACCTATATATGGATTTTCACTTAGTAATTTGTCTGCTTGTGAACGACCTAACTGTTTTATGGTATATGTAACACTGGCAAATAAAAATCCACCACCAATTGGGGAGATTAACTCTTCTCTTTCCATAGGCTTTAAAACTTCTTCTAAAATGTCAACATAAATCCCGGTTATTTCACTAATTCTACTAACAGGGATATTTCCATAAGTGGCAATAATCTTTAGCACTAATTTTCTAATGAAATTTTCTGAAAGATCCATATCTTCCAGTGACCTTGGTTGTTCGAGGATTTTGAATAATTTTTGCATTTTTGTATCATGGTAGTAATCCATCAGACCACTCCTAATTTTAAGATTATTATCCCCTAATCAATATATGTTGTCAACTGTTATAACCTTTCTACCATTTCTTAGATAAAATTAAAAAAGTACTCGTACATCTTTTTTTTAATAAAAAAGTATTTTTATTTATTTTTTTTTCATTTGTAATCTATAATATCCTTGATTTCAATATACCCTTTAATTGTAAAGTTAAAATTCCAATCAATACTATTTATATAAATCAAGTTAATACTAAATTTTGTATATTGAGTAATTCAAAACAATTGAAAGTCGGGATAAACACTAAAATAAAGAGATTATAATTTTAATATTCTTTTGGAATTGGAAGGAGGAATATTTTAAAATAATCATAAATCAATTGATGTAATAGGAATATTAATCTTAATAATTTTGCTATCTGGGTGATTTGAAAAAATAACAAAAAGTGTTGTATAAACTATATAACTGTTAATCATGGTGTATTTTAAGGAATTGGACTTAAGCTAGACTCTATTTTGAAGAAATAATAAGCACACTAAAATAATCAATAAAAATCTTTGAAATTCTTTCACTATCCCCTATAAATTAATATGTGAATGGTATAAATATATTAAAAGATTTTTGATATTTATCTGGTTAAATTGAATCTGTGATTATTATGGGATACATTGTATGTGAAGAGTGTGGTGGTCATTACCAATTACAGGAGGGTGAATCTCCTGACGATTTTGAGTCATGTCAATGTGGAGGCCAGCTCAAATATGTGGAAACACTAGAAGGTAATGATATAGATTATGAAACTGCAAAAACTGATGATCGCCATGCATGTCCAAACTGCGGATCACCCATATCAGAGTATTCAATTATCTGTAGAAACTGTGGATACACCATAGAAATGGATGATATGCTCTCTAAAAAAATAGAATCAGAAAAACCAGATTGCGCTGATGTAATAAATACTCCGGCGGGAAAAGGCATTGATGGAGATGATATTGGGAAAACATTGGAAGAAAGCCCTGATGATATCACTCCCTCAGAATATGATGATTCTAAACTAATTAAAGATGGTGAAGGGGTTAAAAATAATGATTTAAAAAGAGTACCTGTTCTAGAAGAAGATATTTCTCTAGAAAATGTATCAGATGCAGCATCTCCCCATTTAGAAAAACAAACAATGGAAAACATGGAAACTGTTTTTAGGGATTCCAAATCAGAGAACATTTGCCCCAAATGTAAAAAAGAAAATGATCCTGATTCTAATTTTTGTAAATTCTGCGGCTTTGAACTCCATGACCTGGTAAATAAAAAGTTTTCCAATCAAAAAAATAAAGAAAAATCTCATTCTGATCGTAAAACATGTCCCAGTTGTGGCGCAGATATTCACATAGAATCCATTATTTGTCGAAATTGTGGAAAAACTTTACAAAATGATGTTTCAGCCCCAAAATCTGATTTTCAAAAAGCAGAGACTAAAAGTATTGTGGATGAAGAACTTACCCCTGATTTAATTGTAAATGATTTTGTTTATATTTTATCTTCACTTGATTTTTACAAACCTCTGATACTTTTAGGGTTTGCTGTTGTTTTTGCAGGCAAGATTGTGGGATTATTTGTCACAGATCTTATTTTCATGTTTTGTGCAATTATTTTCGCAGTTTTATCTAAAAAGAATACCCGGATTTCATTGGAAGGTTCATTTTTGATGGCTATTTTTGGGATAATTGTTATCTTAATTATTCAGACTTCCTGGAATATTTCTCCATTAGATCTATTCATATTCCTTTTCTTTAGTTTGATGGGTGGTTTTGTTGGCCGGCAATTGATTAAAAGGAATCTGGTTAAATAGATAGTTTCTCTGCTAATTTTAGAAATAAGTGATCTTGCAAAATGAAATTATTTTAATTAAAATAAAATTAGAAAATATGTTACATTATATGCTACTTTTCTTTCAAAAGGAGATAATTCAACATTATTTGAAATGAAAGTATCAATAATCAGGGTTATGTTCTATTCTTTTTTAGCAAGAAAAATTTGAATATCCAATTTGGTAATTTTTTGTTCGGGAAAATATTATATTCTTCAAACGATAGCAAAGTATATAAGTATATACTTATATACTAATGGTATATGTTGAAGGTAAATACAGAGCACTGCTGTGACATATCGCAAGAACTGGAAGAGTTATTCAAAGCACTTGCAAACATTAACAGACTATTATTGGTCTATTCACTAGCATCCGGCGAAATTGAAAAAGTTAATGTATCTCAAATGGCAGAGATGATGGGTGTAACTCAGCCAGCAGCCTCACAACACCTTAAAGTACTTAAAACTGCAGAAATTCTCATTGCCCAAAAAAAAGGCAACAATATCTACTATACTTTCAACAAAAACTCTATGGTTAAGCACAAAAAGAGAATTGATTTTTTATTTGGATGTGTGTTAACTAAGTGCGATTCATTAGAATGATATTTAAACTCATTACTTTGCTGTTGATTTTTAGGCAAGATTTATTATAAACAATTAAAAGGGGATTCACTCCAGATTAGAGAAAAATAGTATCATGAATATTAAAAATAACATTCAAAGAATATTAAAACGTTTCTCTCATCCCAAAGGTGATAATATGAATGAAATGAATATTAATGAAGAACTATCTGTCATAGTCATACCAGATACAGTTCTATTACATGAAACCACCATGAACTTGAAAATAGGTAAAAAAATCGGGGGCGAAATATACAATAGGGTAGTAAATGATGATGGTTATGGGATAGTATTAGCATCTAAAGAAGATTCACGTGGAATATACGCCGAATCAGATTTTTATAAAGTAGGAACCTTAGTAAAAATAGTAAATGCTCGTGAACAAAAAGATTTCTATCAGTTAAGAGTAGAAATTATGGAACGGGTAAAAATTAAAGATTTCATACCTGAAGGGCGAAATTACAGGGCCACCTATGAATTGAAACCTGATATAAATGATTTAGATGAAGAAAATCAAAAAGAAACACTAAAACACATACGCTATCTGGTTGCAGAAATAAGCCAGAACTTTAAAGGATCAAAACCATATGTGGATAAGGTTAATCATATGGATGATTTAACCCAGGCCATTGCTTATATATTCCCTCACATGAGGCTTTCTCTTGAAGAAAAGCAAAATCTGCTGGAAATCCGTTCTCTAGCAGATAAAAGTCTAAAATTTTTAGATATTTTAATAGAACAGAAAGATTCCATTAAATTTCAAATGGAAATGGCTGCAAAATTTAATGAAGAAATAAACAAAAAACATAGGGAAAACCTGCTGAAAGAGCAATTAAGGGCTATTCAGGATGAACTAAGTGAATCTGAAGGAACTTCTCCTAAAAAAGATTATCGGGAATTAATTGAAGCAGCAAACATGCCTGAAGAGGTAAAAGAAGTTGCATTAGAAGAAGTAAATAAATTGGATAGGCAGGGACCACATAGCTCAGAAGAAAACGTGATTAGAAATTATCTGGACTTATTGGTAAGTTTACCATGGGGCGAGAGTGAAATTAAAGATATAGATATTGAAGCAGCTCGTAAAATACTCAATGATGAACATTACGGCCTTGACAAAGTAAAAGATAGAATC
>NZ_JALKIF010000023.1 GCF_023227715.1 Methanobacterium alcaliphilum | reverse complement strand
GGGTAGGTATGTGCTTGTCCACTCAGGATATGCTATTGAAGTTATGACTGATGAGGCTGCTAAAGAGTCTTTAGAGGCATGGGATGAACTTCTAAAGGTTTTAGATGAGGAAGACAGCTTCCAAACTGAATTGTAAGTAAATATTTTTTAGTGCTAATTTTTTAATTTTATTATCTTTATTTTATTTTTTTTAAAATAAGAATATTTAAAATAGGATTTTTTATAATTTTCGTCTCATGATTTTTTTTGCAATGATTTAATAAATAGAGACTCTTTTTACTCCTTTAATATCTAAAAATTTGCTTAAAAGTATCCCTGGAATTGGATTTTGAGTGATAATTGTCAAACGAGGGGTTTCTTCAAGCTCAGGGTCACTGGCATGGGCTTGGCGAATACTTATGTTGTTAGAAGAGATTAACTGAGTGGCTTGAGCTAGTATGCCTGGGCTTTCAGCATTGGCTTCAATTTCTACAACCCCTAATTCCAGATCTTTGGCCACTTTTTTAAGCAAAGCTCCAGCGGGCATTATATTTTCAAAAATATTTGATAATTGATCATCTCTTAAAATTACTTCTACTGTGGCTTTTATGGTTCGTCTATCCACATTCACGGCTCTAGCTAAGGCCACATCACTGATTTCTACATTTTCACAGTAAATCTTACCACTGAGATCGACTCTTAAGCCCAGTTCAACTATTTTGCGAGCAACATTCATACGGGCCGGATATTTATCAAAATTGTGTCTGATCTTATTCCACATTGTATCTCCCTGTTTCTATTTAATTACGCCATTATATAAACTTGAGTATAAATGTACATTAATGTACAAATAAGGTTTAAATAGTACTTCACAGTTAAAGTGTACTGTAATGAATTTTGAAAAAATTAAATTTAATCTAATTTAGTCAATAAATAAAAAAACAAGGTGTAAAAATGAACAGGAGTGAATGTTTTTGGCGATATTAAATTAAAGCCACTTAAAACAATCCCTTTAGATTTTAAAGCTCCATTTGAGCTATTTAAAAAAATATATTCGAATTATTCAAGTACTTTTTTATTGGAGTCCATGGAAAGTGATAGTGGATTATCCAGATACTCTTTTCTGGGGTTTAATCCGGCTTTAACTCTTACCGCAAAAGATGAAGTTCTTCAAATAGAAAAAGAAGGATCAGTAGATGAAATTGACACTAAAAATCCTTTTAATGAGATAAAAAGCCTAATTAATGCGGGCAATGGTAAAAAAGGATTCTGTGGAGGTCTTGTGGGTTATGCCTCTTATCAATCTGCAAGATACTTTGAACCATCATTAAATATTAAATCAGGGAATTTCCCTGATTTTGAATTCGGCTTGTTTTTAGATGGTATAATATTTGATCGTTTATCCAGCAGATGCCAATATGTTACTTTAGGTGAAAATAGGTTAGAAGAAATAAAAAACTTAGCCAAAGAAGATTATTTTGTAGAAGATAAAATGAAAGTAACCGAAAATGGCAGATATTTCACCAAAGACCAATATGAGAAAATGGTCACAGAAACAAAGGAAAGAATAAAAAATGGAGAAATATTTCAGGGCGTTATTTCCAATGCTCAAAAATATAAAATCACTGGAAATAAATTATGCTTTTATGATACTCTGCGAAAAATGAATCCTTCTCCATACATGTACCATCTTAAGCTTCAAGAAAGAGAAATCATAGGTTCTAGCCCGGAAATGCTGGTTCGGGTTGAAAATAGGGAAGTTGAAACATTTCCCATAGCTGGAACTCGCCCTCGAGGGGCCAATAACTTTCAGGATCAAAAATTGGCTAAAGAATTATTAGCCGATGAGAAGGAAAGAGCAGAACATCTTATGCTGGTTGATTTGGCTCGTAATGATGTGGGGAAAGTCAGTGAATTTGGCTCAGTTAGAGTCCCAGAATACATGACAATCAAAAAGTTTTCTCATGTGCAGCACATATTATCCCGAGTAACTGGAAACCTACAAAAAGATAAAACGGCTGTAGATGCGTTTTCTGCAATATTTCCTGCAGGAACTGTTAGTGGAGCACCAAAGATTAGGGCAATGGATATTATTGAAGAAATGGAGCGTAAATCCCGGGATGCATATGCTGGAGCATTAGGGTATTTTTCATTAAATGGAAATGCGAATTTTGCAATAACTATAAGGACTCTGGTTTGTCAGGGCGATGATGCAAAGATACAGGCGGGGGCAGGGATAGTTCACGATTCTGTACCTGAAAATGAGTTTTTAGAATGTGAAAATAAGGCTAAAGCGCTGGTAAAATCACTGGAAATGTCAGGTGGGTTGAAATGATATTGATAATTGACAACTATGATTCATTTACCCATAATCTTTATCAATTGGTTGGTGAAGTTTTGAAGGATTTGAACAATTCACACCCTGAATTGAATAACATTAAAGTAATTCGTAATGATGAAATGAGCCTATCTGAAATTAATGAGCTACAACCAGATAGAATAATAATTTCTCCCGGGCCTGGAAATCCTAAAAATGAGGGGGACTTCGGTGTGTGTAGTTCGGTAATAATGGAACTAGGTGAAAAAATTCCCACATTAGGTGTATGTTTAGGTCATCAAGGGATTTTTTCAACATTTGGTGGCGAAATAATCCATGAAAAACCAGTTCATGGTAAACGTAGTCACATTACTCATGATGGAAAGGGAATTTTCAAAGGAGTATCCAATCCACTTTTGGTGGCAAGATATCATTCTTTAATATGTGATCCTAAAACAACACCTGATTGTTTGGAATCTAATGCGGAGTATCAGAATAACATAATAATGGCTATTAAACATATTAAATATCCAATTCAGGGGTTACAATTCCACCCAGAATCTATAGGTACGGATGATGGATATAAAATAATAAAAAATTTTTTGGTGAATGAATATGAACTCCATTAAATTTAATCAGATTATAAAACAGCGCAAAAAAGATTTGGGAACGGTCATGGCAAAAAAACCACTCAAAGAATTGAAAAAAGAATTGCATGATGCTCATGAACCTAAAAACTTTAAAAAGGCGCTTCAAAACAAAAAAAGATTCCCCATTATATGTGAATACAAACCTGCTTCTCCATCATTAGGAAATATATCTAGTCGGGGTTTGAAAGAATCTATTGAATCTTTTCAACTAGGTGGCGCCAGCGCAGCATCCATTTTAACCGAGGAAAAATTCTTTAAAGGAGATATTAATTATATTCGTCAAGCCTCAGAGCTAATTGATTTTCCTGTCATGCGCAAAGATTTTATACTCGATGAATATCAAATTTATGAAGCTAGAGTTTATGGTGCCAGTTCTATCCTTTTAATGAGCGACATTTATCCCGATATTTCTTCAGGCATTGAAGTCTGTCGTTCATTAGGGATGGAGCCGTTAGTGGAATGTAAAAATTCTATAGATGTTTATAAAGCTTTAAACTCTGATGCGGATGTAGTGGGAATTAACAATCGAAGTTTTCAAGATTTCAGTATAGATTTAAATCGGACTAAAGCACTTGCTGGTCTGGTACCGGAAGAAGTACTATTGGTTGCAGAAAGCGGAGTAAAATCTCCTGAGGATGCAGCACTTTTAGTTAGATATGGTGCAGATGCATTACTGGTGGGAACCAGTGTTATGGGATCAGAAGATATTGTTGCAACAATTCAAAAGATGATTTGCTTTGCAGAAAGTTCTTTAAAATTTAAATCTAAACGAAAATCTAGGGGAGATGAATTTTTTGAGCAATTCGCTTAATTCTAAAGATACATTCTTCTCAAAACACCCCAATTTAAAATTAAAGGTTAAAATTTGCGGCATAACTAATAAAAATGATTTAAAAGTCGTAGAAACTTATGGTGCAAATTTATTGGGCTTTATTAATGTGGGACGATCTCCTCGATATGTGTCTTTAGATGAGGCAAATGAGTTACTAAATTCACTAAATAATCGAGATAAAGCAGTTTTAGTGTTGGAAGAGAAGAATGTTGATAAAATATTAAATAAAATAAAAAAAACTGGCATAAAAAATGTTCAGGTCCATTCTTTGACTTCATCTAAGATAAAAATTTTGAAAGAAAAAATAGACTCAGAAAATCTTCAAAAAGGCGAAAATGATAAAATAAGACTAATGGGTGTAATTGGACTTTCTGAAGAAATATTTGATGAGAAAAAAAGCGAAATTGAAAGCTTTGCCATGCATTGTGATGCAATACTTTTGGACTATCAAATAAAAGGAAAAAGTGGGGGTACTGGAAAACAGATACCTCTTGATGTGGCGCTGAATGCAAATAAAATTATTAGAAATAAAAATAAAGATATATGGGTGTTTTTAGCAGGGGGTTTGGATGTTAAATTGCTAAAAAATCAGGGAAAAATTATCCGGGAATATTTTGATGGTGTGGATTTTAACTCCACCTTGGAAGATTCACCTGGAATTAAAAATGAATTAAAAATTAAAGAAACTATAAATCAGATAAAAAAAATCTGAATAGGGTGCATTTATTTAAACTGCTGCCATTTCATGAGACATTTGGCAAAGTAGGCGTAATTATTATTAAAAATCAATTAATGGTGAAAAAATGATTATGGACGGAAAATTTGGGAAATATGGTGGAATATTCGTCCCTGAGCTTTTAATACCGGCTCTTGAAGAATTAGAAAGTTCTTTTCTCAAATATAAGGATGATAAGCAATTTAAAAATGATTTAAATTATTATTTAACTGAATTTGCTGGGCGACCAACAGGTTTATACTATGCCCAAAATCTTTCAGAAAGATTGGGGTGTACTATTTATCTAAAAAGAGAAGACATGCTTCACACTGGAGCACATAAAATTAACAATACGTTAGGCCAGGGATTATTGGCTCAGTATATGGGAAAAGATAGATTAATAGCAGAAACTGGTGCAGGTCAACATGGTATTGCGACTGCTGCTGTAGGGGCTATGCTGGAAATGCCTGTTGATGTTTACATGGGTAGCGAGGATGTAGAAAGACAGAAATTGAATGTATTTCGTATGGAAGTTTCAGGAGCTCAAGTGATTCCAGTTGAATCCGGTTCAAGAACTTTAAAAGATGCAATAAATCAGGCAATGAGAGATTGGATAACTAATGTAGAAAACACCCACTATTTAATTGGATCTACAATGGGACCTCACCCTTATCCATTAATGGTAAAACATTTCCAAACAATAATTGGAAAAGAAGCTAAAGAGCAGATTTTAGAAAAAGAAGAAAAACTTCCTGATACTGTAATTGCCTGTGTAGGTGGTGGAAGTAATTCCATTGGTATATTCTCAGAATTCGTCGATGATAATAATGTGGAATTAATTGGTGTTGAAGGTGGAGGTGAGGGCATTGAAAGTGGAAACCACGGTGCTACATTGTGCGCTGGAAGTGAGGGTGTACTGCATGGTTCTCTTTCATATGTACTTCAGGATAATGA
>NZ_JALKIF010000022.1 GCF_023227715.1 Methanobacterium alcaliphilum | reverse complement strand
AGTGAAGAAGGACTAGTATACGATGAATCACAATGTGATTTCGTTGGTGCTTGTGCTCAAATCTGTCCAAACGACGCAATTCGAGTGGTTACCAAAACTGGTATGAAACTCCCTGAACAGGAAAAAGTGGACGAAGATCCATCCTTTGCCATGTGTACCCGATGTGGTGCATGTACTATGGCTTGTCCTAAGAATGCATTATCCCTAGTGGAAATGGATAAAGTAGTGGATGGTCAAGTTGTCAAACGGAAAAGAGTTCAGTACAACCCTGCTCTATGTGATGAGTGTGGTGACTGTGTAGATGTATGTCCGTACAGTATGCTGAAACTCACTGATGACAAAGTACCACTCAAAGGATTCTGTATCCTCTGTGATCAGTGTATACCTGCTTGTCCTAAGAATGCATTGGGTTTAAAATAAATAAAAAAAATTACTGGTGTTTTACACCAGTTTTATTTATTCTTTTTTTGTAATTAGTACGATTAATTTTTAGGTAGTAGTAATATTATTAATGATTTTTAATAGCTAATATTTTTTTAAATTAAAGTTTTTATATTATTAAACAGCTTATGGTATTTTTTTAGTTTTTAATATATTTTAGTGACTTATATTCTGTTTTTAATTTGTTTGCATTCTCTGATTTTTCTTTTTATTTAAATATTTCGCCTTAGTTTTTCTTAAAAAGTTTTATATGTTTATTACGCAAACGAGAATGTAACTGGTTATTAATAATATTTGATAAGATTATATTATTTAGAACAACCAGTCATTCAAATAAATAATCATCTGGATTATTTTTTTGGAAATTTTTCAATACATACTTCTACACACCTTATTCGGGAAGATGTATTTTAATGGAGGTTGGAGGATGATATTTTTGGTTAATTCCTTGGTTAGAATTTCCAATTTTATATTTGGTTAACTGGAACTTAAAAAATTAATTAAATGCTCAGATTAATCCAGATTTAAATTAAACAAAGTAGCCACAGTAATTTATTATCGGTTTACTTTTCGTGATTTAAAAAGAATACAATCTACTTCAACACTTAGTAATATTTATTTATAAATAAGTATTAAAAAAATATTGTGTGGTGTGAAAAATGCCAATTTATGATGACAAAATAGACCTTTACGGTGCAGATGGTAAGATTCTACAGGAACAAGTACCTTTAGAATCCATTAGTCCTATGAGAAACCCGGCTATTGAAAAAATAGTACATGATATCAAGAGATCCGTAGCAGTGAATCTTTCTGGAATTGAAAGTGGCTTAAAAAGCGCTGCTTTAGGTGGTAAGTCTAACTTCATTCCTGGAAGAGAATTAGATCTGTCTATTGTGGATAATGCAGAATTAATAGCCGACAAAATAAAAAAAATGGTTAGAATCGAAAAGGAAGATGATACTAGTATTCGTTTGATAAACAATGGAAAACAATTGCTTGTTCAACTACCAACTACTCGTCTAAAAATGGCAGCGGATTACAGTGTATCCACATTAGTTACTGGTGCTGCTGTGATACAATCTATTATTGACACATTTAATGTTAATATGTTTGATGCACCTGCAGTAAAAACTGCAGTTTTAGGGAGATATCCTCAATCTGTTGATTTACAGGGAGGGAATATCAGTGCTCTTTTAGGACCTCCTGTATTGTTAGAGGGATTGGGGTATGGGTTAAGAAATGTTATGGCTAACCATGTAGTGGCCATTACAAATAAAAACACGCTGAATGCTGCAGCACTATCTTCTATAATGGAACAAACAGCAATGTTCGAAACAGGAGATGCAGCTGGGGCATTTGAAAGGTTTCATCTACTTTCATTAGCATTCCAGGGTTTAAATGCAAATAATCTGGTTTTTGATCTGGTAAAAGAAAATGGAAAAGGCACTGTTGGAACAGTTATAGAATCATTGGTTGGCCGTGCATTGGAAGATAATGTGATCAGGATAGATAAAAAAATGAATTCTGGATATAACTTGTTTGAGCCTGTAGATTGGGCATTATGGAATGCTTATGCTGCTTCAGGACTTTTGGCAGCAAATATTGTAAATGTTGGTGCTTCTCGTGCTGCGCAAGGTGTTGCTTCGACAGTACTATACTACAATGATATTTTAGAGTACGAAACCGGACTTCCTGGTGTAGATTATGGCCGAACTGAAGGTACTGGGGTTGGATTCAGCTTTTTCTCTCATTCTATTTATGGTGGGGGTGGCCCTGGAACTTTCCATGGAAACCACGTAGTAACCCGTCACAGTAAAGGATTCGCTATTCCATGTGCTGCGGCAGCTATGTGCTTAGATGCAGGTACTCAAATGTTTTCGGTGGAAAAAACATCAGGACTTATTGGTATGGTTTATGGTGCTATTGATTATTTGAGGGAACCTATAAACAGCGTAGCAAATGGCGCAGGGGAAATAAAAGATAATATCTAGTTTTGGTGTGAAAATGGATAAAACGGAAAAATGTGAAATTATCGATTTAAAAATATTTCCTCACCGGTTTTTAAAAGTGGAAACCTCTGAAAAATTATTGAATAAGATTTATTCATTGGATGGCATGGTGAGAGTAATTGTTAAAGGACCTTCACTACCGGCCATGGTAAGTTACGGCCCTGCCCGAGGAGAACAAGTGAATCATTCTGATAGGAAAGTTATAATAGTTAATGAAGAGTCTATGCAACTTAGATTAAAAGTTGGAGAAATTATTATCAGTGTTTCATATCCTGAGTTAGAAATATTCATGGAAAAACTCGATAAACTCTTAAATGATATTATGCCTTGTAAATATGATTTATTCATGGGAATTTTCTCAAAAACTAATGTCACAATTTCTGATTATTTGAAATATGGGCGGGGATTTGAAACTAAAATTGATCAGCGTTTAATTGGCATGGTTGATCCCAGTGCCAAATCTTCAGAAACCATAAAAATGGTAAACAAAATTTAAAAAAAATATTTGGTGTATAAAATGTCCTATAAAGCGCAATATTCTCCTGGAGAAACGATAATTGCAGAAAATAGAAGAAACCATATGAATCCTAACTTTAATCTAAGACATATCCGTAAAGTGTCAGAAGAAGACCTGGTTAAAGTTTTAGGCCATAGAAGTCCTGGTGAAAATTATAAAGCCGTTCACCCTCCATTAGATGAAATGGATTTTTCAGATGATATAGTAAGGGATATGGTGGAACCAATTACAGGAGCTAAAGAAGGAGTTCGTGTGAGGTACATACAGTTCGCAGATTCCATGTACAATGCCCCAGCTCAACCATATGACCGGGCCCGTACTTATATGTGGAGATATAGGGGGGTGGATACAGGTACCCTTTCTGGAAGACAGGTAATCGAAATGAGGGAATTAGATTTAGAATCTGTCTCTAAAGAATTAGTAGAAACTGATATTTTTGACCCGGCAAGATCCGGCCTGAGGGGAGCCACCGTACACGGACATTCATTAAGACTGGATGAGAACGGACTAATGTTTGATGCTCTGCAGAGATATGTCTACAATGAAGAGGATGGGCATGTTATTTACATAAAAGATCAAGTGGGCCGTCCACTGGATGAACCAGTTGACATGGGTGAACCATTACCTGAGGAGGAACTGGAAAAAATTACCACTATCTATAGGAAAGACAATGTGGGTATGAGAGAAGATAAAGAAGCAATTGAAGTGGTGGAAACCATTCACGTTGCTAGAACCATGGGTGGTTTTGGAATGGATGTTTTTAAAGATGACCTTAAAAAAAGGTTAGGTGATGACTAATGGATAAAAATAAACGCCTTTTTTTAAAGGCTTTAAACTCAAAATTCGAAGGAGAAGATCAAAACGAGTATTATACTAATTTTTATTGTTTTGATGGCTGGAAACAATCTCCTCGAAAAAGAGAATTTGATGATTACGCAAAGAAACTTGCCGAAAAAAGAGGGAACATGCCCTTTTATAATCCGGATATAGGCGTTCCTTTAGGTCAGCGAAAATTAATGGCCTATAAAATATCTGGAACCGATGATTTTGTTGAAGGAGATGATTTGCATTTCTGTAATAATGCAGCTATTCAGCAACTATCTGATGATATAAAAAGGACAGTTATTGTGGGTATGGATACCGGACATGCTGTTCTTGAAAAAAGGTTAGGGGTGGAAGTAACTCCTGAAACCATCAATGAATATATGGAAACCATAAATCATGCACTGCCGGGTGGTGCAGTAGTTCAAGAACATATGGTGGAGGTTCATCCGGGTCTAGCAGGGGATTGTTATGCAAAAATATTCACCGGGGACGATAACCTCGCTGATGAACTTGATAAACGTGTTCTAATCGATATAAACAAACAATTCCCGGAAGAACAGGCGGAAATGCTTAAGAAGTATATTGGTAATAAAACTTACCAGGTGAGCAGAGTACCTACTTTAGTAGTGAGGTGCTGTGATGGAGGTACGGTGTCTCGATGGTCTGCCATGCAGATTGGGATGAGTTTCATTGCAGCATATAAATTATGTGCTGGTGAAGCTGCTATTGCTGATTTTTCATATGCTGCAAAACATGCTGATGTAATTGAAATGGGATCATTTTTACCGGCTAGAAGGGCAAGAGGACCAAATGAACCTGGGGGAATATCCTTTGGATCATTTGCGGACATGGTTCAAACATCAAGAGTTTCTAAAGACCCTGCAAAAGTCACTCTGGAAGTAATTGCGGGTGCTGCTGTTTTATACGATCAAATATGGTTAGGATCTTATATGTCTGGCGGGGTTGGATTTACTCAGTATGCCAGTGCTACTTATACCGATGATATTCTCGATGATTTCATATATTATGGAATGGAATATGTGGAGGAAAATTATGGTATGTGTGAAGCAGAACCAAATATGGAAGTGGTGAGGGATATTTCTACAGAAGTAACCATGTATGGTCTCGAGCAGTATGAATACCCTACCTTATTGGAAGATCACTTTGGTGGTTCTCAGCGGGCTTCAGTTGTTTCAGCTGCTGCTGGTGCATCAACTGCATTTGCCACAGGCAATGCTAATGCTGGAGTAAATGGATGGTATCTTAGTATGATAATGCACAAAGAATGTCACAGCCGCTTAGGATTTTATGGTTATGACTTGCAAGATCAGTGTGGTGCTTCCAATTCATTATCGATTAGGAGTGATGAAGGGTTAATACATGAATTAAGAGGTCCAAATTATCCTAATTATGCCATGAATGTAGGACACCAGCCAGAATATGCTGGAATTGCACAAGCACCTCATGCTGCACGTGGTGATGCTTTCTGTTTAAATCCATTAATTAAAGTGGCTTTTGCTGATGATAATTTATCATTTGACTTTAAATGGCCACGTAAATCGATTGCAAAGGGTGCATTAAGAGAATTCATGCCTGATGGTGAGCGAGATCTCATTATCCCTGCAAGTAAATGATAATTTAGGTGCTGTTAAACTCATTTGAATTAACAGCATAATTTTATAATTTAAAATATTTGGAGGTAGAAATAAAATGATATTGGTCAATAAAGAAGACTGCATCAGGTGTGGGGCCTGTCAGGGTACCTGTCCTACTTCAGCTATTGAAGTAAATCCTGCAAATGTGATTTACTGTGATATTTGTGGTGGGGATCCAAAGTGCGTGGAAATATGTCCTCACGATGCATTGAAAGTGGAACCTATGGTTTTGGATGAGGAAGGAAACACTCAAAAAAGGATAGTTTTTAATCCAACTTTTTGTAATGAGTGTGGTGACTGTGTAGATGTGTGTCCCCCTCAGACTCTTAAATTGGAAGA
>NZ_JALKIF010000021.1 GCF_023227715.1 Methanobacterium alcaliphilum | reverse complement strand
ACGCCATATTCAATATGAATGCAACAGCAGCCTACAAACTAGGGCGTGAAGTAACCAAAAAAGCAAACCAACTACTTAACTTCACCAACGCAGACAGTGTACTATGCATAACCACAGCCGGGTTAACTTATTGGGATGGTTCCACTACAGAAGACTGCTTAGAGGGGATATTGAATGAGGCCAAGGGCTTAATAACCTATGGGCAGGGAAACCTTCTAACTCTTCAAAGGACCCGTGTAGATCCTGTAGATTTTGGATTCATTATCAATAAAAATGGTGCTTTAACCATTGCTTACTTTGTCAATGGCTCACTAACACCAACATATGTAGGCACAATATCTGAAAATATGACCTCAGCCCAATGGAATGTTTTAAAAACCAAATTGGGCAATGACGCATTCCCTTATGCCAGTTTAGCAAATGCATGGGCCATAGGCTTATCATCAGATATATTAAGACAAGCCGCATATCACGGACATTTATGCTTAGGAACCATCAGTGGACAAGCAATGATAGAAACTCTACTCAAATACTACCCCGCAACCAATGAATATGGATTACCATTGGAAGGTGTAAGTTATAATGTAGTGGGTGTGCCTGGAGGATCCGACGATGATAGTTTCACGTTTGCAATGGATGCCACAACGGGAAAAAGAGCTTACGTTGGAATAAACACTACTGATAATAATATGGTTGGATTTATTCGATGGAACTCTCAATCCAATACTGGAACTCTCATAATCATGATGTATGATGAGGATGAAGTTGTAGCATTGTTTAAATCAGAAACTGGATTATCAGCGTATTCAAGTATATCCTCAGAACTCAAGTTCAACAAATGGTTAGTAAGCAAGTTAGAAACCAATCCCGAATCTTTGGTTAAAATTTTATATGCCTTTGATAATTTAACAGTAGAACAGCTTCATTATTTAATGGGCTATGAACCGAATAAAGGAAGTACTACTATTGAAGCACATGGATTGGACATGGAGTATATTTTAAATCAGACTAATCTAGTTGCAGCTGTACCTGCCAATATGACTTATACTGCAGGTAATTTTACTGCTGATTTCTTCAAACAGATTGGTATTGATGCTGCTAATATGGCCATAGAACTTTTCAAAGCCATGGGCATTGATATAGAAAAAGACAGTTCTTTATTAACCGTGTTTACATCAGCAGGTTATGTGCGTTTTGCTGGTCAAAGTACAGACATGGTTTGGGATGGAGTATATGAAGTCCTGGGATCCAGACTCAGCAGAGCCACACTATTACCTGTGCACACTGCTTTATGGAAAAATTTGGTCTTTGACTTTGCATATAAAAATGGCACAAAAGTAGTAACCGTTGCATTTGAATACAATGCAACCAGCGGAGAACTGGTGCAATGTAACCAGAACTACAACATTGAAGATGTATTGTTATATGATCCACCATATGATGCACTTATGGCCTGGTTATGGCATAATCACGTCTGTGGGGGCAGCTCACCAGGATACTTACTGGTAGATTATATCTTTGAGAACTATCCTGTAGGCGAGGATGAAAAATACATCTATGTAACGACTAATGACAACTGTAAAGATGATATTCTTGAGTATCTGTTAAGTGTTTCCGCAGGTGCTGGAACATATTACAATTTAAGGTTAACATCTAATGACACTAAAGCAGAAAATGGATCAAATGTTGGAATTTTGATTAAGTGGAATTCAAAAACCAATACTGGAGTGGCAGTAATTATTAACTGGGTTGCTCCAAAATTTGCTTCAGGTTCAAACTCTTATGAAGAGTACATCAAATTATATAAAGGTGATTATTCATCTGCTAATTTGATTTCTGCACCAATAGTTAGCTCTTATTCCACTAAACCAATTTCTAGTGCTGATCTGGCTGCTATTTTGGCTGGAGGTAATGCGTTACAGTATATCTTAGGATTACCGGATGTTTTACCCGGCACCCATAACAATGGCACCACTAATACTAATGGTACCACTAATAATGGTGGTAATCACTGGGTGAATAATGGTGGATCCACTAACAATGGTGGTTCTTCCAGCAATGGAGGATCTAATGGAGGATCCCATGGTGGTTCTAGTTCATTTGGTGGTTCTTCTGTTGGTACAAGTTTTGTTCCAGTTAGTGCTGCAAGTCAGACCACTACTGAAGAGGCTGAAACTGGTAGTTCTGCTCCAAAGGCTTACGAAGTATCAAAAGCAAGTACTTCAACTGACCCAAATAATTCCAACTGGTACATTTACGGTATAGTAGGAGTTCTAGCTTTAGGCGCACTAGTCGGCTTTGGATTCATGAGAGGCGGAATCAGCGGAAAAATCTAGATAAAAAAAAACTAAACTTTTTAGGCTAAAAGCTGATGAAAATCAGCAAAAGCCACTTTTATTTTTTCTAAAATATTAAACGATTTTCAGTTCACATTAAGTTAAATGCGAACAATTATTTTTAGAAGGATTGCAAATTACCCATTTAATTATTTAAATTCTTTTTATTCCATCAGGAGTCCCTACAATAACATTGTTTGTTGCATTGCAGAATATTCCATTTTCTAATACACCTGGGATAGAATTTAACTCAATTTCTAATTGCGAAGGATTTTTTAAAAGGCCAAAATCTGTATCGATAACGAAATTCCCATTATCTGTAATCACTGGCCCGTCTTTTCTCTCCGCCATCCTTATTTTGGGAATTCCTCCCATATCTTCAAGCTTTTTGGTAACAGTTCTTAGGGATTGTGGAACTACCTCTACAGGTACTGGGAATTTTCCAAGAGTTTCAACTATTTTTGAATCATCAACAATCACTATAAATTGATTAGCGGAATAATCAACAATTTTTTCTAAGGTGTGTGCCGCACCTCCTCCTTTAATCAAATTAAGGGCAGGGTCAACTTCATCAGCACCATCTACTGCAATATCTAGATCATGTTCTTCTAGAGTAGTTATAGGAATATTGCAATTTTTAGCTAAGAAAAATGATTGATAAGATGTAGGAATTCCCATTATTTCCAAGCCTTCTTCTTTTATCATAATACCTAATTTTTCAATAAAATAATGGGTAGTTGAACCAGTTCCTAAACCTACAATTTGACCGTCTTTAACTTCTTTGGCTGCTTCATATCCTGCCATTTTCTTTAAATTCATATCAATTCTCCAAAAAATTATAAAACTTATTTAATGAAATAATATAACAAAACTATTGGGATGTGGAATAAATAAGAACATTAGTCTAAATCAATGTTTTTAATATTTTAAGATAACTTTATTGAGCTCATATCCTTTTGCACATTTTTGGCTGGGTTTTCCTAAAGTTTTTAAGATCTTACATTTATCTCCATGATATAATCCCTCTGGAAAACAGAGATTCTTCATTTCACAAATTTCATCACACTCTGCTGGTTCAAAAGAAATCATAGATCCTTCAAAAGCTCTTTTTGAATCAACCATTGCATTAATATTTACTTTTTCAACTTCTACGACTTTTACTTTTCTATCTTCATGAGTTTTGCATGGTTGTTCTGTGTCTTTGATATTACGTACGATATACAAACGCCCTTCTTCTAAAGAATCAACGCAGGTACCTTTAAACCGGCATGATGCACATTCTTCTGCAGGCCCATAATACATAAAAGTTAATCCTTTTTTTGCAAGTTTTTTTCCAATGAGTGTAATCAATTATATCACTTCCGTTTTAATAGCTAGCTTTTCAGCAGCTTCAGGGGTAAGACCTCTATCACCTAATATTGTGTATCTGTCCTTTCGGATACTGTGTGCAATAGTAAGGGCTTTAATTATGTATTTATCATCAATTCCTAACTCTTGGGCGGTAGTGGGCGCTTTCATCTTCTTCAAAGCATCTCTGATAAATTGCCAGTCTCCACCATGCAGGTGCATCATCATTATAGTACCTACACCGCATTGTTCGCCATGAAGAGCCGGTTCAGGTGCAACTAAATCTAAAGCATGACTGAACTTATGTTCTGAGCCGCTGGCGGGTCTGCTGCTTCCAGCGATACTCATAGCGATACTACTGCTTATTAATGATTTAACAACAACTCGTGCACTTTCTTCTAAACCTTCTTTTATGGCATCAGCTGATTTTATAATCATTTTTGCAGTCATTAAAGATAAAGCAGATGCAGATTCGCTATAATTTTCGTTTAATAATCTATTTGAAAGTTTCCAATCAAGTATGGCTGTGTAATTTGAGACTATATCTCCACATCCTGCGGCTAAAAATTTTAGAGGTGCTTTGCTGATTATGTTAGTATCAGCAATGAGTCCTAAAGGAGAGTTAGCTTCTAATGAAACAGTTCCTTCTCCATTTCGTATTGAAGCACGAGGTGAAGCAATTCCATCGTGAGAAGCTGCAGTGGGAACACTTATAAAATGCACATTGGAACGTGTTGATGCAAGTTTTGCAACATCAATCACTTTACCTCCGCCCACTCCTAAAACAAGGGAGACGTCATTAACCATGTCCTGAACGCTTTCAACCGCTTTTATAGATGCTTCTTTGATTGTAATTTGGTTAACATTAAATCCTTCATTTTGAAGACTGGTAATGGCTTTTTCACCGCCAATTTTCAGAGTTTTCGGGCCACTTACTACCAGAACATTACCTTTAAACCTTAAGTCCCGGCATATTGCCCCTGTTTTTGTGATTACTCCAGCACCAGTGTGGATTTCACGTGGTAATTGGATTTTCTTGGGATCCATAGTATCATACCTAATCAATAGATTATATTTTTAAGTAATTATAATAAAATAATTTTGGATTTTTATTAAATAGTAGTTTTCCTTTTAGTTAACATTTATTAGTTCAATAATATCTTTTTTTCTTGATTATTTCGTTATAAAAACGCAATGGGTTATTTTTTTCTAATTCATCTGAATGAACTTGGACATCTGCATTCTCTAACCCGTATGTATATTATGGTGCTAATACCACACTCGGAAGCAGTGGACTACTAAAAAGATTCATCGAATGATTTGATATAAAATAAAAACAATTAAGAAAGAATAATTTCATTAATATTATTCTTATTATTTTAAAAAATATTCAGCTATGTTTTTCTAAGAGTTTTAAACACAAACATTCTAATATTTTTTTATTTTAAAGCGATTATTATTTCTGTAAAATAGGGTTTGGATTGAGTCCAATTTTTTGCAATTCCATCATGATTATCCCGTATATATGTACGGTAATATTTAATATTTTCCGGTTTTAAAGTTGAAAGAATAGTATTTAACCATATTATTGCCATTACTATCTTTAATAGCTGAAGATGGGATGTATACTTTATAGTTATTATAAGACATTCTTCTTAAAGTCATCTTTATTTTTAGAGTGTTTCCACTTATTGTTTTAGTGATCACCGGTTTTTTACCTGTTTTAAGATTTTTAATATAAATTTGGGACCAAGTGCTGCTACTTTTAATGTTAGTGCTGAATTTAATAGTTATAATCGCTGTCCTGGAAAATCCTTTAGAACCGTTTTTAGGAGTTGTTAAAACAACTGCTGGTTTAGTTTTATTTATTATGTATTTTTCTGTAACAATAGCAGATTTTTTCCCCTTATTATCAATGCATATAAATTTAAGAGTTGTGGTATTATTTATCTGTACTGGTCTAGAATATTTTAAGCTATTATTAGTAGGATCTGTTCCATCTGTGGTATAATAAATTGTTGTCCCAGTTGGAGCAGATAGTGTAATATTTTTAGGGGAATTGTAGTTACCACTAGTGGGATTAGCTTTTACAACAAGTTTATTCACGGCATCACTATCTAATACATTTAAGAGACTATTTGCATCAGCAGATTTCTCAGTTTCTGAATCATTAATGAAAGTTTCATAGATTATTGTATTAATTCCTTTATTAGCAATAGGTACTGTAACATATTGTGGACTAGTACCATTTGGGGGGATGTATGAAACTAAGAAAGGCATTTTAGATAATATTTCATTAACAAATGTATTTGTTAAAGAATTATTAGAGATAGGATATAAAAATCGGGGATATTTATAACTACTAACTTTGTAACGATTTTCATGCATATCCATAACTAACATGGGATTTTCATTTGAAACATCAGGAACTATGAATTTTTGAGCTAACAATTGACCATTCATTCTCCCTTTACTATAGTCACTTGCATCCTTAGTGACATTAACCTGATAAAGCACATATTTTTTATTAAGCGAATCTGATTGAGAGATTAGAGCATTTTTTATGGCTTTGTGTATCCCATATTCTTTAGGATGAACTCCAATGATAATTATGATAGTATCATTAGAATCTAAATTCCCATAATATTCTTTGGTTACATAACCATAACTTGTACTTCCTATTTGAGTGGCAAAACTAACATTTAATGCTGAAAATATTATGAAAATACACAAAATAGTTCCCAAAATTCCTTTCATTAAGAATCTCCTTTTAATTAAGATTAATATACTGAATTTATCCCTTAATTAATATTTAAAATTAATTGAATAATTAGAATTATAAACATAATGGTTCTCTAATTAATCTCACGAAAATAATTATTAGAATTAAAACTACCCTATTTTTTTAATTCATCAGGGTTATCTTTTTCCGGTTCAGTTTATTCCAAGTAATATCAATTTGCATCATTTTTATTTTATTCTATATATTTCTATTATGGAGATGAGGTAGATCAGGACATGGCATTATTGGTTTGTTTATTTTTGAATTCTTTGGTGTATTCATAACTGAAATTATCCATTAATTTTACTCATATTTTAATTTCCAATGATTTTATGATGCCACATAAAAAACAGTGAAATATAAGATAATATCTAATAAATATATTAATTTAAGGAAGGGCTTTATTTATTTAATTAACGTTATATTAATAAAGAAATTAAATTTAGAAAAAAGCATATGGTATCCTAGATGAGATGAATAAATATAATAAAAAAATGATGTTAAAAACTGGCAATAATTTAACAAAACAATAGGGATTTGGTTTGAAAGCAGTAATTATACGTGTATAACTATTTATTATTAAAGTTTCATAAATCAACAAAATAGATGCTTAACGTTTATCTTATGTAATGGTGAAAAAATGACAGATTTCAGTGAATGGTTTCACAATATTTTAGAGGAAGCAGAGATTATCGACTCACGTTACCCAATTAAAGGGATGCATGTTTGGCTTCCTCAAGGTTTTAAATTAAGGAAACATACATTAAATATTCTTAAAAATCTTCTGGATAAAGAACACGAAGAAGTTCTTTTCCCCTTACTGGTACCTGAAGATGAACTTGCTAAAGAAGCTATTCATGTTAAAGGTTTTGAAGAAGAAGTATACTGGGTAACACATGGTGGGCTTACTGAGTTAAATAAAAAATTGGCTTTAAGACCTACCAGTGAAACAGCCATGTACCCTATGTTTTCACTTTGGGTAAGATCACATACAGATCTGCCTATGAAGTTTTATCAAGTTGTAAACACTTTCCGTTATGAAACAAAACACACAAGGCCTTTGATTAGGGTTAGGGAGATTACAACATTCAAAGAAGCCCATACTATTCATAAAAGTAGTGATGGTGCTGAAAAACAAGTACTAGAAGCATTATCTATTTATAAAAAATTCTTTGATATTTTGGCTATTCCTTATGTAATAACTAAAAGACCAGTCTGGGACAAATTCCCTGGTGCTGATTATACTATGGCCTTTGATACATTGATGCCTGATGGAAAAACGCTTCAAATTGGAACGGTTCATAATCTAGGACAAACATTTGCCAAAACATTTGAAATAACTTTTGAGAATTCTGAAGGAGATCATGAATATGTCTACCAAACGTGTTATGGGCTTTCTGATCGGGTAATTGCCTCTGCAATAAGTGTTCATGGTGATGAATCTGGATTATGCTTACCTCCAGATATTGCTCCTTATCAAATAGTAATAGTTCCAATTATCTTCAAAAAAGGTGGAGAAGAAGTTATTAATAAATGCAGAGAAATTGAAAATGAATTGGTTGATGAAGGTTTCCGTGTAAAATTTGATGATCGAGACATTCGCGCAGGTAAAAAATTTTATGAATGGGAAATGAGGGGAGTGCCTTTAAGGATAGAAATTGGCCCAAGGGATCTTGAAAATAATAATGCTGTTTTCTTGAGAAGAGATAATATGGAAAAGACAAATGTCAGCTTAAATGATGATATAATTTCTTCTGTAAAAGATTCATTATCATTATTGAGTTCTAATATGAAAGATGTGGCATGGGAAAGGTTCAATAATCAAATTAAAAAAGCTGAAACAGTTGAAGATGCACGTGATGAGGTTGAAAGTAATCAAGGTATTATTTCTTTTTCATGGTGTGGAGATGAAGACTGTGGAAAAGCAATTGAAGAGCAGGTAAGAGTAGATATATTAGGAATACAGGAAGATGAAGAATCAGGAAATTGTATTAATTGTGGTAAAAAAGCAAAACATAAAGCTTTACTTGCAAAAACATACTAATAACATTTTGATAAAAAATTGAGGAAGATCAATGAATATTCGGGTAATTATGGTAGTGGCAGTAATAATGATATTTGCTGCAGGTTTTGGAGTTTTGAATTATAATAATATCAAAGGATTAACTCTTGAAGAAGCTTATGCATCTGGTAAGGTTCAAATTACTCAGGAAACTGCTGCAGGTACTATTCCTCACACGGTACAAATCCAAAATAAGGGTAAGGATCCTCTTCAAGTAGAAGAAGGCTATATATTAACTAGTAACTCTTCTCAAGATTTAGTAACTGCTCGAAATGAGATAATTCCACCGGATACTAATGTCACTGTCCCTGCTTATTGTTTAGAACCTAATCAAAGAGCTGTAGAAAAAAGTAAATTAGAAGTTTCAGGACCTGCACCTGCTATGATAAAAAGCATCATATCCACATCCAACGTGCAAAATCCCTCTGAAGCTTTTAATACTCAACTCAGGATATGGGTAATTGCTAACGGGCCTGAATTTAATATTTATACTGGAGAAGTTGTTGCCGTGGCTGAAAAACAGGATATTTCTTATTCAAATATTCGCCAAAATGTTTCCAATGTTAAAATTGAAATCATGACCAAATTCAATCTAACTGAAAGTCAAGTGAATAAAATCAATATTAACAATTCTATTGTTAATAAAAGCCAGAGCATTGGATTTGATTCAATCATAGAAAGTATATCAAAAAGCTTAAATTTGTGATACTAGTTAAAACAAATTCTAAAAATCAAAATTAGAACCCAAGATACTTCTGGAGATACATTATGAATAAAACATTTGCGATAATTCCTGTGTCCCGTTTTTCACATGCAAAAACTCGATTATCCCCTACATTATCTCCTTCGGAACGTGAAGGATTGTTGAAAGCGATGTTAATGGATGTTACTGACTCTCTAAAAAACATAGTCTCAGAAGTTGTTGTAATAAGTTCTGATGAAGATGTACTGGATTTTGCTTATGACTTGGGAGTAAAAATTCTCCAGGAAAAAGGTCAAACAGATTTAAATGGTGCACTGCAACAAGCTGTTGATTGGTGCGCAGGGGATTGTCAAAAAATAATCATAACCCCCTCTGATATTCCTTTATTATCGCTGGCCAATCCTGAAAATTTAATTGCAGAATCTGAAAAATATGATATGGTAATCGCCCCTGCCAAAGGAGGAGGTACTAATGCCATTATATTCAAACCAAATAATATTAATTTAAAATTTGGAGACTGCAGTTTTTTTGAACATTTATCTGAAGCAAATAATAATGGATTAAGTTTCCAAATATATGACTCATTTTATTTATCCCTGGATGTAAACACCGCTGAAGATTTAGGTGAAATAATTTTACATGGCAATGGTACTAATACTCAAAAATATTTAAAAAAGCTAAATCTAATGGTTAAACCGTATAGGGGTTCTGATAGGTTAGAAATCGTAAGAGAGATACAATGATAGCCCTTTCCATTGCAGGTTTTGATCCTTCGGGAGGCGCTGGTATATTAAATGATATTAAAACATTCTCTGCCCTGGGAATTTATGGTACTAGTGCTATTACTGCCCTTACTGCTCAAAATGTTAAAAGAGTTTCTGGAATCATGCCGGTTCCTGTAGATTTTGTTGAAGAACAAATTGATCTTATTTTAGAAGATTTACCTTTAAGATATGCAAAAACAGGTATGCTTTATTCTAAAGAGATTATTCAACTTGTAGCACGTAAAATTAAGGAATACAATCTTAAAGTTGTTGTAGACCCTGTTATGGTGGCAGGGTCGGGTAGTTCTCTTTCTGAATGTGGAATGGCGAAAGCTATGCAAAAATTTCTTCTCAAAAAATCTTTTTTAATCACACCTAATGTTTTCGAGGCCCAACTTCTCTCAGGTATGGATATTAATTCACAAGAAGACGCAATAAAAGCAGCACTTAAAATAGGGAAATCTTGTGATGTTGTTATAACTGGGGGGCACTTAGCTGGTAATAATATTTTCTATGATGGAAATATCAAAGTTTTTGAAGGAGAATTAATGGAAAACACCAATACTCATGGGAGTGGATGCTCTTTTTCTGCAGCTACTGTATCTTATTTAGTTAGAGGGCTTGATCTAGAAACTTCAATAAAAAAAGCAGATATTTTTGTTAAAAAAAGCATAAAAAATGGGAAATTGGGTACATTAAACCAATTTTATTCTAAATTTTAATTTAGACTAATCTTTATTGTTTTTTATATTTTAAAAATAAGATCCATTAACATTGGAAAAATTAGTATAAATAAAATAGGATAATTAAAAAAGAATAATTTAGAGTAATTCGTCTCTTAAGTCGATTGTATCCTCTAAATCAGGGCCAGTAGAAATTATAGTCACCGGTACTCCTGTTTCTCCTTCAATTTCATCTATGAATTTTTTTATCTCGGAAGAAAGATCTGAATAATTTTGTGTTCTTTCACATTGAGGATATAGTCGGTCCACACAAGTTAAAGCTATTTGGGTTGCTCCATTGATCATACATGACTCTTTAGCCATTCCCATATCAAAAAGACCAACTCTACGTCTCCTTCCAGTTACAGTACCGTATTCTTCAATTCCCATTTCTTCTGCATCTTCTTGGCTGATTTCAGTTGGGAAAGGACCTTCTCCTACACGAGTGATATAAGATTTAAAAACAGCAATTACTTCATCAATTCTAGTTGGCCCTACGCCTACATCTGCTGCAGCAGTGCTGGCAGTAGTGTCTTTACTGGTTACAAAGGGATAAGTTCCATAATATAGGGAAAGTCCGAAACCTTGAGAACCTTCAATAAAAACATCCTGATCTTCGTCTAATGCTTCATTAATTTCCAATGGGACATTGGTGGTGTGTCCTTCCATTTCCGGAATTTCTCCGGCTAATTTCGCTACTCTCATAACTCTATCTGAGTTAGCAGGCCCACAGCCTGTTCCGGTACTTCCAATTTTCTTGAAAAGATGGTCAGAGGCTTGATCTCGTTCTTTGTGCTGTTTTTCGATGATTGCACACCGATAATCTACAAAAGTTCGCTCTTTTACATCATATTTGTTTAAATATTCCATTTCATGCATGAATACTTCTGGATCCACCAGCACCCCAGCTCCGATTAACATTTTTGCATCAGTATGTACAAACCCAGAAGGTGTTAATCTTAAACCGTACTTTTCACCATTAAATTCTACAGAGTGACCTGCATTAGGTCC
>NZ_JALKIF010000020.1 GCF_023227715.1 Methanobacterium alcaliphilum | reverse complement strand
CAATATAACTGTGTCCCGTGATCCATCCGATATCTGCAGCACACCACCATATATCACTATCCTTAATATCAAAAACAAATTTAAGAGTAGTATATGTCCCTACCGCATAACCACCATGAGTATGTAATACTCCTTTAGGTTTACCCGTAGTTCCAGAAGTATAAAGAATGAATAATGGATCTTCTGAGTCCATTTCTTCACTTGAGCATTCATAACTTTCTTTTTTTAATACATCATCCCAAAAAAAGTCTCTTCCTTCTTCCATGTTTACGCCACAGCCACAGCTACGAACCACTAAAACATTTTTTACGCTAGGTATTTGGTCCATTACCATGTCCACAGTATCTTTAAGTTTTATAACTTTCCCCCTACGATGGAATCCATCTGCAGTTATGGCTACCTTTGCTTTAGCATCATTAGCTCTTTCTTTAAAAGCTTTAGCCCAAAAACCTGAAAAAACTACACTATGAACTGCGCCTATTTTAGCACAAGCAAGCATAGCAATCGGTAACTCTGGAATCATAGGCAGATATATACTAACCCTATCTCCTTTTTCTACACCCATCCCCTTTAAAGCATTGGCTAAACGGTTTACTTCACGATATAATTCAAAGTATGTGAATTTACGAACTTCGCCCATTTCACTTTCCCATATATAAGCCAATTTGTTTTTTCGCCATGTTTTTACGTGCCTATCCAATGCATTGTGCACTATATTAAATTTTCCATCTAAAAACCATCTTGCATGAGGAGGTTTCCAATCTAAAACTTTTTCATATGGTTTGAACCATTCTAATTCTTCAGCCATCTCATTCCAAAACCATTCTGAGTTTTTCGAAGCTTTATCCAGTAATTCATCATAATCACGGATATTTACGGAATCCATCCATTTTTTTATATTAGATTGAGCCACTAAATCCATATCTGGCAAAAAAACTCGATCTTCTTTTAGCAATGCATCCAAATTGACTGGCATTTCACACCCCACCTCATAAACTACATCCCAAATTTAAAGGAATTTTTTATCCTTTTTCAATAATTTCATGAATAGTAGTATATCTATAATTTAACATTTGAATAATTTACTCCTTTAATTTTAAATTTAGTAAAAGTTTTTGGGGCCTCATTTTAGCAGAAAAAAATATTAAAGCTATTTAAAGAAAAATTTCTGAAAATATGATTAAAAAAAGGGTATTCCATAATAGGGAGCGCTTAACAAAAGATTCATGGAGGTAAGTGGTTTTTTAGGAAAGCATAAATATTTTTTTAAAAATCATTGATAACTCAATTTTTACCATCAAATTAAATAATTCATTATACATATTGTAATTACATGAAAAATGGGGAACAAATCACATGTGCCCATGCACTGGTAAAAGTTCTGGAAGAAAATGGTGTAAAATTAATATTTGGTCATCCTGGAGAGCAAATACTAGCTTTTTATGATGAATTAAGAAAATCACCTATAAAACACGTGCTGATGCGTCATGAACAAGGAGCAGCTCATGCTGCAGACGGATTTGCTCGTTCTTCAGGTAAATTCGGAGTGTGTGTTGCCACAGCAGGGCCCGGTGCTTTGAATTTGGTCATGGGAGTAGCCACATCATACAAAGATTCGGTACCTCTTCTTGTTTTAACTGGAGATGTATCAACAAAAGAAAGAGGACTCAATGGTTTTCAGGATATTGATTTGTGTGGTGTTTTTGAACCAATAACATTAAAAAGTTTGTGTCCTCAAAATGCACAAGATGCTATTATAAAATTAAAAGAAGCTTTATTTTTACTGCAAAATGGTCCTACAGGACCAATACATATTAATTTACCCAAAGATATTCTTTTAAATCATGTTAATTTTGAAATAATTAGTTCAAAGAGTTTTAAGGGCGACTATAAACCCCCGATTAAAAAGACTGAAATTCGAAAATGTATTGAATTATTGAAAAAATCTGAAAAACCACTTATATTCGCAGGTTCTGGTTTAATCTGGTCTGGTGCACTTAAAGAAATAAAAAGATTCATAGAAAAAAACGATTTTCCTCTGGCTACTACTTACCCTGCTAGAGGAGTTTTAGAAGAGGACCATCCACTTTGTCTTGGATTAATGGGAACACGTGGGACACCTGCAGCGAATTTTGCTGGGGAAAACTGTGATTTAATTTTAGGTTTAGGTTGTCGGTTTTCAGAACGTTCCATGGCACCATTAAGAAATCCCAAGATTGTCCATGTTAATATTGATCCTAGTGTGTTAAAAGGTGATTTAAAAATTGGAATGGACGTTAAAATATTTTTAAATGAAATTTTAGATTTTGATTTTAATATAAAATCCTCTTGGTCACATGAATTAAATGAATATTCTCGAAAGCATCCTTCAGAAAATTTTATCGATTTCAAATATTTAGATTCTCCTTTAAAACCACAGCAAGCTATTAATGAAATAATAAATGCTTCAAAAGATGCCATTATTGTTAATGATGCTGGAACTCATACTACTTGGGTAACCCTTTATAGAAAAGTTTTAAAACCCGGCACACTACTATTTTCTGGAGGTTTTGGCCCCATGGGTTATGGGCTGCCGGCTAGTATAGGTGCTTGCTTAGGCAGCGAAAATGAAAGTACAGTGCTGATTAATGGTGATGGTGGTTTTCAGATGAATATACAGGAATTAGCAACCCTACATGAAAAAAATTTACCCATAGTCATTTGCATAATTAACAATCATTCATTGGGAATAATTCGCCAGTGGCAGGAGACATATTACGGTGGATCATACCAAATTGAGCTGAAAAATCCAGATTTCGTAGAACTAGCCGGTTCTTATAATATACAATCAACGAGAGTTAATTCTGCAGGTGATGTTTTTAAAGCCGTTGAAAAAGCAATGAAAACAAAAAAACCATTTTTAATTGATATTGATGTTGATCCAAAAGAAAATATACCTCTTCCTAAAATTCATGATTTATGAGAAAACTAAGATGAAGGTGAATAGTTGAAAGTTTTGTTAATTAACCCACCATATAACAATTCTAAATACAAATTCATTGGTTTAGTTGCACCACCTTTGGGAATATCTTACATAGCTGCTGTTTTAGAAGAGAACAATATTGAAGTCCAAATAATTGATGGGGCTGCTCTGGAGATGAGCTGGGCTGAACTGGAAAATGAAATAAACAAAATTTCCCCGGATGTTATAGGCATAACTGCGCTCACACCAACCATAACCCAAGCCATCACAACTGCTAAACTATCTAAAAAGATTTGTCCAGATGCGACAATTATAATGGGAGGTTATCATCCTACCTTCACATATCAGGAGCTATTAAAAGAAGGCTTTATTGACATAGTGATTAAAGGTGAAGGCGAATACACCTTGTTAGAACTGGTGAATGCTCTGGAAAATGATTCCTCCCTAGAAAAAGTTAAAGGAATAGCTACTGCTGATTTTGTTACGCCTCAACGAGAAGTCATCCAAGATATAGATAAATTACCATTTCCCGCACGCCATTTATTGCCAATGGATAAATACAGAATACTCAATATCAAATTACCTACAGGAACCATGATTTCAGGAAGGGGATGTCCTTATCAGTGCTCATTTTGTTCTTCATCTGCCATGCATGGAGCCCAAATGAGGATGAGGTCTGTTGATAGTGTGGTTGATGAAATGGAACATTTAATAAACGAACATGATGCCAAAATGATTGCCTTTATGGATGATACCTTCACCTTAAATCGTAAACGGGTAGAAGAAATATGCGATGAAATTAAAAGAAGAAATATTGATGTTTTCTGGGGATGCACTACTCGAGTAGATACCATTGTCCCTGAAATGATGGCCAAAATGAGAGATAGTGGCTGTATAACATTATTTATGGGTGTTGAATCATCTGATCAGCAGATATTGAATAATGTTAACAAAAAAACAAGCCTTACTAAAATAAAAAATTCTTTTAAGCTTGCTAGAAGTTATGATATACGTACCATTGCATCAGTAGTGTTGGGGATGCCGGGAGATACACGAGAAAACATATTGAGAACAATAAAGTTTGTTAAGAATCTTGATCCGAATTATGCCATCTTTTCACTGGCCACCCCATATCCAGGTACTTCTTTTCACCGCCAAGCGGTTTCAGATAATTTAATAAAGGTTAATGATTGGTCCAAATACACCCTGTTATCACCGGTGCTAGAAACTGTTGATTGTTCATTAGAAGAGCTAAAAAATCTACAAAAAAGAGCTTTCAGATCATTTTATCTTAGACCAAGTTATCTTTTAAAACAAGCCAGAATGGACGGGTTTATATTAATAAAAACAGCAGCAAGAATCATTAAAGAAGTTTAATGCATAAAAGAAAAAAAATTAAAAGAAAAAAAATATTTTAAATATCATCCGGCAAGTAAGTGTCCGCTACCGCAGCAACTCCTTCACCAATAGCAATATCAAAGCCTAACTCTTTTAGAGTCATCTCTAATGCAGCTACAGTAGTTATGAGTTCACGGTGAGTGATATTACCCATATGCCCTACTCGGAATATATTTCCTTTAAGGTGATCTTGTCCGCCAGCTAATTCAACCCGGTATTTGTTTCTCATGGTGCCTCTAAGTTCACCATCACTAACTCCTTCCGGCATTTTAATTGCAGTGACCGTTGCAGATGAAACTTCCTCTTTAGGGAATAATTCCAGATTTAAAGCTTTTATTGCATTCCTTGTAGCTTTAGCAGCCAAATGATGCCTTTTAATTCGATTATTTAATCCTTCTTCCATTATTACCGTTAATGCTTCATGCATTGCATACATTAATGATACTGATGGAGTATAAGGAGTTTCTGGTGGTTCTGCATTGCCACTCTTCCTGTATTTTTTCATGTTTAAATAGTAGCTCTGAGCATCTACTTTATCCACTACTTTCCAAGCATCGTTACTTAAAGTTATGGCCGCCATACCCGGTGGTGCAGCCAGACATTTTTGGGATCCAGTGACACATATATCAATCCCATATCCATCGACATCCACTTCATCTCCACCTAATGAAGAAACAGTGTCAACTACATATAATGCATCATAATCACTCATTATTTTTCCTATTTCTTTTATAGGATTAGCTACTCCGGTAGAAGTTTCGTTATGAACCACAGTTACTGCTTTAATATCTTCATCTTCTTCTAAAGCAAAACCAATCTCATCAGGATTTACAGCTTGTCCCCATTCAACATCGATGATTTTAGTTTGTCCTCCAAATGCTTCCACAATTTGACTGAATCTTTGACCAAATTTTCCACCCACTACATGCAATACTTTATCTCCGGGGTTGAGAATATTTGCCATAGCAGCTTCCATGGCAGCAGTACCAGATCCTGTGATAAGGTAAGACTTATTATTAGTGCGGAAAACGTCAGACATCATCTGGGTAGTCTCATTCAAAATTTTACCGAAAATTGCGCTTCGGTGATTTACAACGTTCTCAGACATGGCTTTCAGGACTCTGGGAGCTACCCTGGTGGGTCCTGGAATCATGAGCAGTGTTTCATCCATTTCTAAAAAACCTCCAATTTACAACAATAATATGAGCTTGATTTTTTGGATTTATATATCCTTAATTTATATCTCACAAGATGCCTTATAATCTTTAGTTATCACCAAGTATGGATATATTAATAACCAAGTAGTACATATGTTCATATGTTATTTTTGAGTATTCAAACTGATTCTCCAAATATTTATTTTATATAATAAATCATTTATTTATATGGAAATAGAAGAATGGCTGCTATGGTATGATATAATAATCCAGGATTTTGGTTTTAGTAAAAAAGATGATGATGAATCTGCATTATACCTTAATAATTTTTTAATGAAACAAGGCTTATTAGAATTATCTGAATTTCCTTCTAAAAAAGATATGATTGTGTTTGGTGCTGGACCATCCCTTAAAAAGCATATTAAAAATTTAAAATCAACGCTAAAACATGATTTAGATGAATTTATTTTAATATCCGCGGATGGGGCTACTACGGCCCTTTTAGAAGAAAATATTATCCCAAACATCATTGTAACTGATTTAGATGGTAATATGCAAGACATACAATATGCCAATGAAAGAGGTTCTTATTTGGTAGTGCATGCTCACGGAAACAATCTTAATACTCTCAAAAGATATCTCCCTAATCTGAAAAACATTTTAGGAACTACTCAGGGTACTACTTTGGAGTGTGTCCATAACTTTGGCGGGTTTACTGATGGAGATAGATCTGTTTTTCTTGCAGTGGAGTTAGGTGCTGAAAATATTATCCTGGCAGGCATGGATTTTGGAAATATTGTTACAAAATATTCCCGGCCAGATATGGATCAAGAAACCGGTCACGGCGATGAAATTAAGGTCAAAAAGTTAAAATATGCTGAGGAACTGGTTGAATGGATCATTGAAAACGAAAATGTAACGATTTATAATTTAATACATGAATATCCTGAAAAATACTTAAAATTGAGAATTTATAATGAGTAAATTTTAATCTTTTGTGTATTAAGGAAAATTAAATTGATTTTTTTGTATTAGGTTAAGGAAACTTATTACCAAAACACATAATTATTAATATAGTATTAATAATTATTATTATGTGGTGTTAAACATGACTGATACAAATAATGAATTTAAAGAAATTGCCATTTATACCATCATAGTCGTAATAGGACTTTTTGCATCTCAGCACATGAATGTAGTTACTTCTCAAAGTATGGAACCCGTTTTTTATAGAGGAGATATTGTAATAATAGAAAAAACTAATTATATGGGCTTTTCTGAATTTAGCACAGATGATATCAAAGTAGGAGATATTGTAATATACAATGCCACCTGGTTTAAGGACGGACCAGTGATACATCGAGTAATAGGAATTGGTACAGATAACACGGGAAACAAGTTTTTCATTATAAAAGGAGACAATAACCCTAAAATTGACCCAAACATAGCATATCCTTCCCAAATACTTTCTAGAGTAATTAAACTAGGAGACACTCCATTAACAATACCCCGAATTGGATATATAACATTGGAGCTCAGAGGATTATAAAAATATCAATCCTAATCCGAATTCTTATTTTTTATAGATTTATTGAGCTTAACTCCAATAATACCACCTATTGCTCCATTAAAAGACACAAATATTAGATTAGGGACTATATAATCGCAAATAAAATCCCAAGTCAATATTGTTGCGAAATTATGCGTAAAAAAAGCTTGCATAATCACACTAAGTAAAATGATAAAAAATAATGAACATGTTTCTGCCAAAAATCCTATGAAGGTTCCGGTTAAAAAACCTTCTAACCATGTTAACGGCACAAATATACATATGATAACACTAATCAAAAAAACTAATAAAATAGTGGCAAAAGTCGTTATATTAACAAATACTGTCACTTGAGGAAATATTAATTCTATCAATTCTCCTATTTGGCATAATAAAGAGAACATTACAGGAATACTTACGCAAATTACTAAAATTTTCCAATTAATTTTCATATCCACCAACCAATATTGTAATATTTATTTTAAATATAGTAATACTTATAATGTAGTAATACTTATAATTTTGTATTTAATACAGAAAATTTAGGAGATGAAGTATGAAATATGCAAAAATAACTTTGGTTGTATTCACAGTACTAATTCTTCTTTTTGCATCACCAGTATGTGCAAAATCAATATCTGTGAAAACAACCTCTTACAATTTAAACACCGGAAAATCAGTGGTTACGCCCTATATTACGGTGGGTTATGGGCATTCAGGATCTTATAAAATTTCAGGTCTGATTTATTATAGGTACCATGGAAAACAGAAATGGCAGTACCATACCAGTGGAACCATTTATCCAGTTTTTTCAAAGTACTATGGATGGCGATTTAAAGCGCCTTATATATACACTTGGAAATTCAAAGGGGTTGTGAATATTAATTAAATCCCTTTTTTTTTAATTATTTTTAATTTTCTCCATTAAGTTATAATCATAATTCTTTCATTTTTTTTTTTGAAGAAAAACTAATACTATTTTATACAAGAATATCTACTATAATCATTATATCATTCAGTGATTATTGAGGATAGGAAAATGCAACATAATATGAAAGGAATTGAAGACATTTTATTACATGATGAAACTATTTTTAAGAATATAAATGCTTTTGATCCAGACTATGTTCCTGAGAATTATAAATATAGAGACTCTCAAATGGAGACTCTTGCAGTTTGTATACGACCTGCATTGAAACAAGGCCGACCGGTTAATTCCGTGATATTAGGGTCGTGTGCTACAGGTAAAACCACTGCTATCAAAAAGATATTTGAAATGGTTGAGAATAACTCTGAAAAAGTAGTTTGTTGTTATATTAACTGTCAATTACATACAACACGTTTTGGAATATTCTCCCAAATTTATTCACGCATATTTGGGCATTATCCTCCCGAAACCGGAGTACCATTTTCACGCATATACCAAAGTATAATGCAACACTTGGTTAATGAAAAAAAAGCACTGGTTGTTGCTTTAGATGATGTTAACTATTTATTCCATAGCAAAAATGCAAATAAAATTTTTTATGATATTTTAAGGGCACATGAAGTATTTCCCGGTGCAAGAACAGGAGTTTTTGCAATTTTATCTGATATTGAATTTAGATATGCTCTTGATAAAAATGTAAATTCAATTTTCATTCCTCAGGAAATTGTATTTCCCCCTTATAACCGATCCGAAATGTTAAGCATACTCCAAGAGAGAACCGAAATAGGTTTTTTCCCAGAAGTAATTTCAGATGAGCTTCTAGAAGAAATAACTGACCTTACATTAGAAGTAGGAGATTTAAGATTTGGTATAGATCTTTTAAGAGTATGTGGGAACTTAGCTGAATCAGAAGCATCTCGTGTTATCGAAAAAAAGCATCTAAAAGAAGCATTGAAAAGTACAGGGCCCGTAAGTTTATCCCATACTATAAAATCTTTGTCTGATCTGGAAAATGATCTTCTTGATGTAATTATAAATTCTGATGAAGAAAATCTTACCGCAGGAAATTTATACAAAGTTTTCCAAGGAAAAAACGGCACCAGTTATTCTTCTTTTAATCGAACTCTGGATAAACTGGAATTTTTAAGATTAATTGATACTAAATTTACTGGAAAAGGAATGAGAGGGAATTCCCGGCTGGTTATTTTAAGATTCAACCGGGATGAAATCAATAAATGCATGGCTCCGCTCTAATCGCCAGATAGATTGGGGGTCTAAAAAATGGCCTCCTGCAGGTTGAGATGCGTTAGGGAGGCAAGTTATATTCCTGCAGGATAATTGGAGTTTGGTGCACCTACGACGCAAAGAATGCTGAAAAGAAGCACACCTGCGATGAAGAGTATCACCATGCATGATTGAACGTCAACATATCTTAAGTCAATAATTGGACTTTTTTTTCTTAAATTTGGAATTGAAGGAGACTTGAAAACACTAAACATTAAAACCACTTCCGCACTATAACAGTTAGCTTAAAGAGTATTTAACAAAAGAGATAGAGAGCATATGAAAAGTAATTTCAAATAGATTTATAAATAATTTTTAAAAAAATTATTATAAAAATTTAGGAGAGAAATTTATTTTGCAGAAAAAAAAACAAAATTCCATTTATCCCTCAAAAAAAGACTTAAAATTTGAATTTTTTGATGTGACCGCGGATACTGGATTTTGGGCCTATGGATCTACCCTGGAAGAATCATTTGAAAATGCAGGCTTAGCCATGTTTGAAGTAATGACCGACACCAATCGCATAACCCCTCAAGATAAAAAATATGTTAATGTTGAATCTGAGGATTTAGTTTCTTTACTTTATGACTGGTTGGAAGAACTATTATTTTTGCATGACGTTGAATTCATAGTGTTTTCTAAGTTTAAGGTGGAAATTAATAAGGTAAATAATGGTTATTCATTAAAAGGAATTATTATAGGTGAAAAAATAGATAAAAATCGTCACGAGCAACGTAGTGAAGTTAAAGCCGTTACCTTTCATCTAATGGAAGTTAAAGAGGAAAATGGATATATGGTGAGGGCGATATTAGATTTATAAAATAATATATCATCTCCCTAAGATTATCTATGAATCAAGTTATATCCAAATATAAGACATAATAATTATTTATTTTAATTAATAACCAATTTCACGAAAATAACTATTTAGATATTAAATAAGACTAAAATGTTTTTAGAGGGTTCACTATGAGTATGGAAGAAGTTTTAACTAAAGTTAGAGACTGTGTTTGGGAAGTACCAACCAGCTATAAAAAAGGTATGAGGGTCCCTGGGCGAATTTTTTTAGGTGATGCGGCCATTAAAGATTTAGAATCAGGCGCAGTAGACCAGGTGGCTAATGTAGCATGTTTACCCGGAATCCAAAAATTTTCCATAGGTTTACCAGACATTCATTTTGGATATGGATTCAGTATTGGGGGTGTGGGTGCTTTCAGTGCTAGAACAGGCATTATAAGTCCGGGGGGGGTTGGTTTTGATATTAATTGTGGGGTTAGGATGCTTCGAACTAATTTAACAGAAGAAGATGTCCGTCCCAAAATGAAAGAATTGATAGGTACTCTTTTTAAGAATGTACCATCAGGAGTAGGCAGTAAAGGTAAATTAAGACTTCAAGAAGGACAAATCAATGACGTACTGAATAATGGTGCCGAGTGGGCTGTAGAAAATGGATATGGTTGGGACAACGATCTAGAATATCTAGAAGAAAATGGCAAAATGGAAGATGCTAACTCAGATAAAGTATCTGAAAAAGCTAAAAAGAGGGGAATCCCCCAATTAGGTTCATTAGGATCAGGAAACCACTTTTTAGAAGTGCAAAAAGTTGAAGAAATCTTTGATGACAATGTGGCAAAAACATTTGGCATTAAACCTGGTGAAATAACAGTCCTCATCCATTCGGGTTCTCGTGGTTGCGGGCATCAGGTTTGTTCTGATTATTTAAGAACCATGGATAAAGCTTACAAACGACATAAAGTTAATATCCCCGACAGGCAGTTGGCATGTGCACCGGTAGATTCTGATGAAGCCAGAGATTATTTCCAGGCCATGAGTGCTGCAGCCAACTATGCATGGGCAAATCGGCAAATGATTCTTCATTGGGTAAGAGAATCCTTTGAACAAATTTTCCATAAAAGTGCTGAAGATATGGAAATGAACATAGTTTATGATGTAGCCCACAACATTGCCAAAAAAGAAGTTCATGAAATCAAAGGAAGGGATACTGAAGTATATGTACACCGTAAAGGAGCTACCCGTGCCTTTGGACCAGGTAGAAAAGAAATACCTGCAGCATACAGAAAAGTAGGTCAACCAGTAATAATACCCGGAACAATGGGAACCGCATCATATCTTTTACATGGAACTCAAGCCGCTATGGAAGAAACTTTTGGTTCGACTGCTCATGGAGCAGGCCGTAAAATGAGTCGTGCCGGAGCTAAGAGAGAATTTAAAGGAGAAGAAGTTCAAAAATATCTGGCCAGTAAAGGAATAATAATCAAAGCAACATCAATGCCCATTGTGGCTGAAGAAGCCCCTGGAGCTTATAAAGATGTGGATGATGTTGTCAAAACCGCACACGACGCAGGAATATCCCGGCTAGTGGCCAAAATGGTACCTTTAGGTGTGGCAAAGGGTTAATATCCCTTGAAAATTCATTTATATGAATATTCTATCAATTAATTAACATTTAGTAAAAATTAGGTTTTAGATAACTATATTAAATATAGGTGGTTATATGATTGGAATTATTGGTGGTACCGGAGTCTATGAAATAACAGAACATGGAAATGATGTAGAAAAAAAGGTTATAAAAACACCATATGGTAATTCCCCCGAAATATCATTATTTAAATTACAAGATAAAGATGTGGCGTTTATTCCAAGACATGCCACAGGCCATGATTACCCCCCACACATGATTAACTATCAGGCCAATGTATGGGCACTTAAAAAAATAGGGGTAAAACAAGTAATCGCCACCAACGCAGTAGGTTCGCTTAAAGAATCAATTGGCCCTGGAGATTTTGTTATACCTCACGATTTTATTGATTTTACTAAAATACGTCCAAGTACATTTTATGATAATCGTACGGTCCATATTGATGTTACTTCACCTTATTGTGAAAATTTAAGAAATCATTTAATTTCAGCAGGTGAAGTGGTGGATCAAGGCATTTATGTTTGCACTGAAGGCCCTCGTTTTGAAACTGCTGCTGAAATTAAAATGTTTCAAATTTTAGGGGGTACTTTAGTAGGGATGACTGGAATTCCTGAAGCTACTCTTGCTCGTGAGGTTGAAATGTGTTATGCAAGTGTTTGTATGGTATCGAATTATGCTGCTTCTATTTCTCCAGACAAGTTAACTATTGCTGAAGTATTTGATATCATGGAAAAAAGAAAACATGAGTTAGTTCAGTTGATAGAAGAAACTATAACAAACATGCCTTATGATGGGGACTGTCCATGTCAAAATGCTTTAGATGGTGCTGAAGTAATTTAAACAATTATCCCCTACTTTTTTTAATAAAAGCTACTTTAAACTATTAAATTTAGTTATGGAGCAAATGTATTCCAGAATGCATGGAATAAAAATGATCCATATACTTTACCTGTTTTAAGTCGTATTAAGCCAGTGATTAATCCCAATACCATCCCTATACCAATTTTTGAAATTAACATAATGTTTAAATTAGGATGTATAGGATGAATTAAAAATACATCCATATATCCAATATGCCAGAGGCTGAATGCTGCAGTGATTATAATTAAAGTTAAAAATCCACTTCTTCTAATTTCACATGCATCTAACT
>NZ_JALKIF010000019.1 GCF_023227715.1 Methanobacterium alcaliphilum | reverse complement strand
TTTTTTTCAAAAAATTTTTCGCAAAGTCCCAACCCCCAACAACTTTACAGCCACGGTTTAAAAGAAAAATATTAAAAAATTAAATTACATATTCCAGATGAAACATCCCTTTTTCACCATTTATCCACGGTAATGTATTTTTACCGAAAATTTTAAATCCAAAGCGTTCATATAACCTTTTAGCTCCTTTATTTTCAATATCCACATCCAAAACTACTTTTTGCATCCCTTCAGATCTGGCGATTTTCAGTGCACTATCTAAAATAAAAGTACCAATGCCCAGACCCCTGCAATTTTCATCTACCGCCACACACGCCAAATAAAAATCTCCATGTTTTAGTTTTGCTAAAAATACAGCATCTATCAAATCAAGAATAGTGAATCTAATTGTATCCCTTAAGGAAAAAACCTTCCAAAAAGCCTTAATCTCGCTACGAGTACTGCTTAAATTATCTTTAGAGACCACCAGAACACCTAAAACTTGATCATCTTCTTCAGTTACTACAAAAACATTCTCATAACCAATACTGTTATTCCCTTCGATAACCAATTTTTCAATTTTAGATATTGCTTGAGCCTTATTTTTCAAAATTCGCTTGTAAGTATGTGCATCTGTAAAGTAAATTAATTCTGCGACTTTTAAAGTATCATGTTTAGTTACATCCAGCTTTTTCATCTGCATAAATTTTCATCCAATTAAATTCAATTAACTAATAAAAATTAATCAACAACATAAAATATTAACTTTATCTAAATAATAAATATGGAAAAACACTGCTATGACCACTATCCAATGTCCATTGTATTTTTATCCAATCTGTTATCTATATCGATATACATTATTGGTGCTTATATAATACTCAATTTAGGAACTATTTATAGCATATTATACCTATTTTACTGCCTTTTTTTGGAAATTCGTGTTTTAAAAAAGAGTTGTGTTAACTGCTATTACTATGGTAAGGTATGTGGTTTTGGCAAGGGCAAATTGAGTGCATTATTTTTTAAAAAAGGAGATATTTCTAAATTTTCCCAGCTAGATCTTAGCTGGAAAGATATGATCCCCGATATCTTGATATTTGTTGTTCCACTAATTGCAGGAGTTATAATTTTAATTTCCAGTTTTTCCTGGATAATTCTATTGTTAATGGGATTATTGTTATCATTATCATTAATAGGAAATGCGTTTATTAGAGGTTTTTTAACTTGTAAGCATTGCAAACAAAGAGAATTAGGCTGTCCAGCCGAAAAATTATTTCAGGAAAAGTGATTTAACTTTGAAATTTACCTGAATTATAACCAATAGTTAAAGGTGTGTTAATGTTCCATATAGCCCCAGAAAAAGAAATTTTAGATGGTAAAATTACTGATGTGTATTTTGAGCGTACCGTCCAAATACTAAAAGAAAAAAATATTGATTGTGAAGTCAAAGCCGAATTTATAGCCAAATCCCTTCCCGATGAATGGTCCTGGGCTGTTTTTGCCGGATTAGAAGAAGTTTTATATTTACTTAAAGACTTACCCATTAAAGTAAGGGCTATGAACGAAGGCACAGTTTTTTATCCCAGAGAAGTGGTGCTGGAAATAGAAGGGAATTATCAGGACTTTTGCATTTTTGAAACTGCTATTTTAGGCATGATTTGTCAGGCCACAGGTATTGCCACAAAAGCCGCACGATTCAAAAAGTTGGCAGATGAACGATTGGTAATGAGTTTTGGTGCCCGCAGAATGCACCCTGCCATAGCACCTATGATAGAGAGAAATGCTTATATCGGAGGATGTGACGGCGTATCTGTTGTTAAAAGTGGTGAACTGGTCGGTGAAGATCCCCTGGGAACTATCCCCCATGCACTGGTACTTTGCATAGGATCTACACTAGAATCAATTAAGGCCTTTGATGAAATCATAGACCCTCGTGTAAATAGAGTGGCCCTAATTGACACATTTAATGATGAAAAATTTGAAGCACTGAACGTGGCTCAAAACTTGGGAGATAGGCTTTACGGAATACGATTTGATACCCCTTCTTCAAGAAGAGGTGATTTTAAAGCTATACTCGAAGAAACACGATGGGAACTAGATTTAAGAGGTTTTAAAGAAGTAAAATTTATTGTTAGTGGAGGCATACAGGAAGCGGACTTAGAAGAATTAAATGAGCTAGTGGATGCCTATGGAATTGGAACTTCTATTAGTAATGCCCCAGTAGTGGATTTTTCTATGGATATTGTGGAAATAAATGGCACGCCCATATCCAAAAGAGGCAAGTTTTCAGGGCCTAAAAATGTATTAAAATGTGAAGATTGTCAGGGCCATCTGATTGTACCTCTTAAAAAAGAGATATCTAACTGCTCCTGCGGTGGAAAATACAAAAAATTAGTTAATCTAATGATAGAAAATAATCAGATCGTGCAAAAAATAACCCCTGTGGATGAAATTAAAAGATACGTACTTGATCAAATAAAAAAACTGTGATTTATGAGGGAAAGCTATGACTGAAGAATGGTTAAATCAATTAGATTATGATCCATTAGATGTTTTAATTAATTCCACTAACCCCAGTATACAATATTTAAGTAGAAGGGACTTTTTAAAAGAAAAAGTGGGCCCCATAGATACTATTTGGGATCTTCCAGAGCCTGGAAAAATTTTACGCAGACAACAAGGCGATGGCTCCTGGAAATATCCAGGGGCAAATAAAAAATTACGCTCTCAAGAAAATTATAATCAATTAGAAACTTTTAGACAATTAGGAGAGCTTATAGAAAAATATGAGTTTAATAAAAATCATAAAGTGGTTCAAAAAGCAGCAGATTATTTCTTCAGTTGTCAGACAGATGAAGGGGATTTTAGAGGAATCTACGGATCCCAATACGCCACTACTTATCATTCTGCCATAATGGAGCTTTTAATAAAAGCAGGATATGTTAAAGATCCCCGTATTGAAAAAGGATTTCAGTGGCTGCTTTCCCAAAGACAAAATGATGGTGGATGGACTATTCCATTTAGAACCTTGAAAATTAAGTATTCTGATGCCTTAAAACTGTCAAGTCCTCTCCAGAGCGACCCAATGAAACCATTCTCCCATTTAATTACGGGAATGGTTATTCGAGCATTTGCAGTACATCCTCACTACTCTCAATCAAAAGAAGCCCATCATGCTGGAAAATTACTTATGAGTCGTTTCTTCCTGCGAGATAAATATCCTGATAGACAAGACAAAAAATACTGGGAAAGCGTTTCTTTTCCATTTTGGTTTACAAATATTGTCACGGCTCTGGATTCATTATATTATTTAGGATTTAAAAAAGAAGAAGCACCTATAAATAATGCTCTGCAATGGTTGGTTAAACAACAAAATGAAGAGGGAGTATTCGACTTAAAACTTTTGATGATTCGCGATAAAGATCTTAAATACTGGGTTACATTAGCCATATGTCGAATCTTAAAAGGATATTATGGATAAAATTAGTTTTTACATGTTTTAGAATGGAGGTTGGCTTTTATGGATAATCGAGCCAAAAAAGAATTAATAAAAGAAAAATTCAGTGCTGGTGCAAACATTTATGATAAATTCCGTGCATCTATTATTCCTAACTTAGATGATTTGTATTGCGTACTTGTAGAATTAGCTCAAAGTGAAAAAAACAGCCCTAAAATATTAGATTTAGGTGCAGGGACTGGTCTTTTAACTAAATACTTATTAGGGAAATATCCTGATGCTCAATTCCAGTTAATCGATTTATCTGAAGAAATGTTAAATATCGCCAGAGATAGATTCAAAGACTTTGAAAACTTTGAATATATTTCCGCAGATTATGTGAAACAACCATTTAATGATTCATTTGATATAGTGGTCTCCTCTTTATCCATCCATCATTTAAAACATACAGAAAAGCAATTATTAAATCAGAAGATATTTAAACATCTTAATTCAGGTGGTATCTTTATAAATGCAGATCAAATTACCGGTCCATGCCCATTTAGTGAAGAAACATACCAAAAAAATTGGTTTAATAAAATTGATGAAAGTGAACTTGATGATGAATACAAAGAACCAGCCATTGAAAGAATGAAATTTGACAATCCCGCTACCTTAGATGAAAACTTAAAATGGTTAAAAGAGGCAGGTTTCGAGGATATAGATGTTTATTATAAATATTATAATTTTGTTGTGCTTTTTGGGCGTAAAAAATAAGCACCGGTGATTTAATGACTGATTTAAAAAAAAATATTACCTACGTAACTACCAAAGATATAGATCTTATTGAACCCCTGTGGGGAAAAATAAAGATTCACCATCAAAATATCTCACAACACTTTTCAGATAAATATAAAAAAACAAGTTTTATTAATAGGAGGAAAGAATTACTTGATAAAACTTCTATAAATATTGATCTGGCCAAAGATATGGATATGGATTCATATATTGGATATTGTATTAGCTCTATTTCACAAGATATTGGAGAAATTGATTCTATTTTTGTGGAAAAAAAGTACAGATCCCAAGGTATTGGTCAAAAGCTAATGGAAAGAGCACTGAATTGGATGCGAGAAAACGGTTCAGATGACATTAAAATAGTTGTTGCAGTAGGTAATGAAGAATTACTTCCTTTCTATAAAAATTTTGGTTTTTTCCCCAGGCATATGGTATTGGAGAATAAAAATACTCCTTAATATAGTTTATGATTTATAAATCAGAAAAAATAGGGCAAAATACAATGAGAAAATCATTTTAGGGGAGTTTTAATTAAATTGAGTTTAAATTCATGTCCCCGATAATATTCCCTTTTCAAGGGAAGGCCTATTTAATATAAATTTATATCATTCCCCATCACAAGACAATTTATTTAAATAATATTAATTTTAAATTATAACTCTATATTTTTTATAGATGAAATGAGGGGGCTAAATGAACCTTTATGAAGAAATAAAAGAAATAGCTGAAGGAGATGGTGTTGAGTTTATAGGAGTGGCAGATTTAAGCCCTGCTAAATCATTTATTCAAGAATATGCTCAGCATTTACTGGATGAATACCCAAAAGCTATCACTTTAGGCATAAGATTATTAGATGATGTGGTAGATCAATTACCTAACCGGAAAGAACGATTTGCTGCTGTTAATTACATGAATACATATGAAGTGACCAATCAGCGTCTAGACTTATTATCTTATAAAATCAGTGATTTGTTGCAGAAAAAAGGATTTAAAGTCTTACCCATACCTGCTTCAGAGCGATGCGACGATGAAAAGATTGCTGCCGTATTTTCTCATAAATTAGCCGCCCATCTAGCTGGTATTGGATGGATTGGAAAAAGTTGTCTGTTGATAAGTCCTGAAGCAGGACCCAGAGCAAGATGGATAACTGTCTTAACCAATGCCCCCCTGGATAGTACAGGGACCCCCATGGAAAATTCTTGTGGAGATTGTAATAGATGCGTGGACATTTGCCCTGTTAATGCATTCAGTGGAAAGGAATTTAATGCAAAAGAACCCAGAGAAGTAAGATATGATGCATATAAATGTGAAAAATATTTTGAAGAATTAGAAAGCGCAGGGCAAATGCCTGTTTGTGGTCTTTGCATTAATGTTTGCCCACACGGCAAAAAAGGTAAATGATCTGATTAAAATCTTATTTGATACACTAAAAAGCACATTCCTTTTTAAAGCCCTATTACCCCTATAAAATATTTTATTTGAATTACTTATTCATATTTTTCAAAACAAACTACATCTTCAATGTTTTTTCGGGAAGTTTTAATTGATCCTTCTTCTGCAGCATATCCCAAGGTGAACATTGCTACAACCCTAATATACTCGGGAATGTCTAAAATTTCCTTTACTGTGTTTTCATTAAAAGCACCTAACCAACACGTTCCCAATCCTAGTTCTGTAGCTTCTAAAATCATGAAAGAAACAGCGATAGATACATCTACCGTGTAAGCATATTGTCCACAGGGCATTATATACTCTGAATTTGTAGCGCAAGCCACAATAGTTACTGGTGCTTCTTCCACAAATTTTTGGTTGTATGCCGCCTCTGCAAGTTTTAAGCGTGTTTTATCATTTTTCACTACCAAAAATTTCCATTTCTGCTTGTTTTTGGCCGAGGGAGCCAGCCTAGCAGATTCTAAAATTCTCTCAAGTTTTTCATCTTCAACTTCATTATTTTTATACTTTCTAATACTTTTTCTTGTAGAAATAGCCTCAAAAACTTCCATAGAAATCACTAGAATATAATATCATTTAATAACTTAAAAATCAGAGCATAGTAAAATATAAAATTAATAATGAAAAAATAATATTTGAAAAATTTTATTTATTGTTCAGCGTCCATCATTTCGCCGTATTCTACTTCTATTTCGCATCCTTTTGGACCGCAACAGAAATGTTGTAAATCAAATCTTACTAGCATATTTTCACCTCTTAATGTTCGACAATATAATAAAGTTACTTATTGTATTTAAAGGTGGTACTAACATAAGCAATATATACAGACATTATTAATATATACGAACAGTTAGGGTACTGACTGACAAGTAGTATACTAAAATTAAAAGGTGAATTTATGCCATTAAATGAAGAAAATGGAGAATATATATGTTCAGTTGAGGCAGCAATTAATGAGATTGGTGGAAAATGGAAATCATTAATAATTTGTTCTTTAAAAGATGGAAAATTAAGATTTAATGAGATTAATAAGAAAATACCGGAGATAACCCAAAGAATGCTCACAAAAACACTTAGAGAACTTGAAAAAAATGGAATTATTAATAGAAAAGTCTATGCAGAAGTTCCACCCAAAGTAGAATATTGTCTCACCCCTAAAGGAAAATCAGTCCTGCCCATATTTGATTCTCTATGTGAATGGGGTAAAAAATACTGCGAACCCTCCGAAGATTAATTAAAAAATTAATTATGCTTTTTACACTGTTTAACCACTGTAACTGCGAAAACTGCTGCCCCAAACCCATTGTCAATATTTACAACTGCAATTCCCGGGGCACAGGACTGTAACATACAATAGAGTGCGGTAAATCCATCTTTACCCACACCATAGCCCACCGATGTAGGTACTCCCACCACAGGAATGTCTACCATACCCGCTACCACAGAAGGTAGTGCGCCTTCCATACCAGCCACCACAATTATAACCTGCACTTTTTCTTCCAACATTCTGCTCAAGTGTGAAAATAATCTATGGATACCTGCCACACCCACATCATAAGAAGTTATGACTTCACAACCGGACTCCTCTGCTACTATTCTTGCTTCTTCCCCAACAGGTATATCTGATGTGCCTGCAGTAATTATACCAATTTTACCATGAGTATATTTTTCCCCAGTATCTTTTTTTATGACTAAAATTCTTGCCCGTTCATGATATTTTATTTTGAAATCCTGCTCTTTTAAGGAGGTTAATTCAGTTTTGATATTATCATATCTTTCTTTTTCCAGTTGAGTTACCATCATATGACCATTATCAACACAATGCATGATAATTTTAATAATTTCTGAGTCTTTTTTGCCAGGAGCATAAATAGCTTCTGGAAACCCCGTTCTGGATTCCCTATGCATGTCAAACTTGGCAAAATCCTCAACTTCTCTTATATGATCCGAATTTATTAATTTTTCAGCTTCTTCAAGAGAAATTTTTCCATTTAAAAGTTTTTCTAGAATTTGCCTCATAACAATCACTTCCCTAATGAATATATAAGGATGGATATTATAAAAGAATGATGATACAGTTGAAAATAATGAAAAAAATAAGAAGAAAACTTATTCAAGTATTAATTTGTATTTAAACCATGAAAAATCATTAAATCCATTAATTTATCCATTTTTATAAAATTTTAAAAAAACTACTAATCTTGAGGTATAAAATTGGCAAAGGCCCGAATATTAGTACAGGGAATCGTGCAAGGAGTGGGTTTTAGACCTACCGTTTATCGCCTAGCTAAAGAATTACAGCTAAATGGATATGTTCGAAATTTGGGTAATGTTGTTGAAATTGGCTTAGAAGGTGGAAAAAAGCAGATCAAAAATTTTGTGGACGACCTGCAAGAAAAAAAACCACCTATCTCAAAAATCTCATCTCTAGAAATAGAATGGTTGAACAACGACCATTATGAATATTCTGATTTTATCATTTTAAAGAGTTCTTCTAATTTTTCAGGGTCCTCAGTGATACCACCCGATGTAGCCATATGCAAAGCCTGCTTAAGTGAAATAAACAATCCTAAAAATAGCAGATATTCTTACCCATTTACTGCATGTACCGATTGTGGGCCCCGTTTTACAGTAATAGAATCTGTGCCCTATGACCGAGAGCGTACCAGTATGGAAGACTTTCCATTATGTTCCAACTGCCAAGTAGAATACACTGATGTAGAAAATCGGCGATACCATGCCGAAGCTACCTGCTGTGAAGAATGCGGTCCTGAATTATTTCTCTATCATCAAAAAAAATTAGTCTGCTCAAATCCAATTAAAGAAGCCGCTCGGTTGCTGGATGAAGGAAATATCCTAGCCATGAAAGGCATTGGTGGTACTCATCTTGTATGTAAAGTAACTGAAGAAAAACCTGTTTTGAATTTAAGAAAACGATTGAAACGTTTTAATCAACCATTTGCATGCATGTCTCCAGATATAGATACGGTACGTGGTTTTGCTTCAATTACTCCAGAAGAAGAATCTGTTTTAACCTCCCGGCAAAGGCCTATTGTGGTGCTAAAGAAAAATGAGAATTATTTTTTCAACCCCAGTGTTGCACCAGATTTACATAATATTGGGATAATGCTCCCTTATTCTGGATTACACCACCTGCTTTTTAAATACACAAATGAGCCGGCTTACATTATGACTTCAGCCAATATGCCTGGCGAACCCATGTTAATTCATAATGAAGAGATTTTAAAGAATTTAAAAGGAATTGCTGATTACTTCCTGCTACATAACCGACGTATTGTAAATAGGTGTGATGATTCCGTGGTCCGTTTTAGAGGCAGCGACCTGGCATTTATCCGCCGATCTCGAGGTTATGTTCCAGAACCATATGATTTATCCCATATATCAAAAGATTTGAATGTGTTGGCTTTAGGCCCTGAAATCGATGTTACATTTTCCATTTTAAAAAGTGGAAATTGTTATCCCTCACAACATATAGGGGATACCAGTAAATTTGCTACTTTCCAATACCTTCAGGAAGCTGTAAAATATCTTATGAACATTACACAGACTGATACTATTGATGTTGTAGCCTGTGATTTACATCCTCAATTTTTTACAACCCAAATGGCTAAAAAAATTAGTAAAAATTATTCCTGTCCAGTATTTCCTGTGCAGCACCACCACGCCCATGCTGCAGCTCTAGCTATAGATAATGAAGAGATGGAAATGGTCTGCATTGCTGCTGACGGAGTGGGTTATGGGGAAGATGGGGCCGCTTGGGGTGGTGAGATATTATATATAAATATGGAAAACGGAGATTACGAACGAACAGGAAGTTTATTACCTCAAAAAATGGCCGGTGGAGATCTTTGTTCAAAATATCCTGCTAGAATGTTAATTTCTATGCTTCAAGATCACTACGATCCAAATAAATTCATTCAATTGATGGAAAATTATCAAGATTATTTCCCTCATGGAAAAAAAGAAATAAAAATGACAATGCACCAGCTAGAGCGCAATTTCAATGTGAATATGACTACCAGTACTGGAAGAGTTCTGGATGCCATATCTGCTGCTTTAAATATCTGTGGTGAGCGAAGTTATGAAGGAGAATGTGCCATGAAACTAGAGTCTGTGGCATATAAAGCATCAGGAAAACTCCAAATTCCTTTTGAAATTAAAAAATATAAAAATAGGCAGGTTCTGGATACCTCATTAATTCTCAAAGGAGTTTTAGATCTTAAAGAAAAAGGGGAAAAAATAAGTGAAATTGCCTATGCTGCTCAAAAATCTGTTTCAGAAGGTTTAGCTACTATGGCCATTAAATCAGCAGAGGAAAGAAATGTTGAGGTGATTGGAGGATCTGGAGGAGTATTCTATAATGAGGCCATAAGTTTAGCAATTAAAGATTTTGTTGAAAATAATGGGTTTAAGTTTATACAACACAAAAATTCATGTGCTGGTGATGGTTCTGTGTCATTAGGTCAGGCATCTCTTGCAGCTATAAAATATAAGTGAATAAATAAGTTTTTTAAAAATTAATCATTTGCATATGAACTATTATTTTTTCCATTTTACTTTAATAAAATTAAAATAAACTTTAAATAATAAAAACTCCAATTAATTTTGTGGTGAAAAATAAAGACATCATGGGTCTATGTAAACCTCCTTATCCACCAAAAAAAAGATGTCTAAATCATAGAATTTGGGATTTCCACACCCTCATTCTTTGATTAACCATAATTATCTGCTTTTTAAAAAAAAAAAACTGTTGAAATACTAAACAATATTGGCTAACAGGGATGGTCCAGAAAATCGTGTTCTTTTATAAATAATTATAAAAAGAAATAAAAGAAAACGGACCAGAATTTAAATCTTATTAAAATTGATTAATAGACAGATTTAAGCCAATATTATAAATCTCACATTATTCTTGAGTTCCTTCAACGTCCTCTAAAACTTCTTCAGCTCTTTTTTTAAGAGTGCTATACAATCTTATCAAGCTTTTAAGTTCTTCTATGGCCTCATAGTGCCCCATACGAATTTTATGTTCCACATTAAGCAGTTTTGACCATTCTTCCCCAGAAGGTAATTGTTTTCTAGTTAATGCTTCGTCTGTGATGTCTACCTGGAAAGTAGCCTGATTTATGATAATATTTACAGTAATGTCATGTGACATATCATAATATTTCCTGGGACGGCCCCTTTCAATCTTCTTAAAAGAAGATGTTAAAAGTCCCAACTCTTCCATTGCCCTTAAATGTTCAATTATAGCCTTTTGACCTATTTCAAGCTCTCTAGAAATTTGACTTACAAATCTAGGCTCTTCACGAAGTAAGTTGATTATTTCTCGCCGAGTACGGCATCCCATTACATCAAGTATAGCCTCTATATCCATGTTATCAAATGAATTTTGAGTCATCAAAATACTATTGTCGAAAGGTTTATATAACCTTTTGTAACTATAATCAATACGGGGTTGTGATAGTATAACCTTTGGTAACTTTAACATGAGAAAATGAGTTGAATAAAAAATCATTTTCATTTTATTTAAATCACAAAAAGGTGAATTAATGGCCAGCGATAACGATTTAAAAAAACTCAAAGAAGAATTAAAAAAGAAAGAGTCGCTTTTAAAAGATAAAGAAGACAATCAAAGCGAATTAGAAAGTACTCTGGATGAATTAAAAAAAGAGCTAGCTGAAAAAGAAGAAAAATTGGCCGAATATATTGCCCAGATGCAGAGAATGCAGGCGGATTTTGATAATTACAAAAAACATATTGTTCAACAACAGGCTCAAACCATTGAATATGCTAATGAAGGTCTTATTCTAAAAATATTAGATGTATATCAGGACTTTGAAAGAGCATTAGAAAGTTGTAAAAGTGAAAAAGACCTTCGTGAAGGTTTGGAACTTATTTACAACAAGTTAAAAACCACTCTAGAAAAAGAAGGTTTGAGTGAAATTCCTACAGATGGTGAAAAATTCGACCCTTTCAAACATGAAGCACTCATGGCCGAAGATCATGAAGATTTTGAAAATGGTATGGTTATAGATGAATTATCAAAAGGTTATACCTTAAAAGATAAAGTGATTAAATATTCCATGGTTAAAGTCTGTAAAAAGTGATTTAATATCATTATTGTTATTTAATAAACATTTAGAGCATTAAATTTGATATAGTATGTAAAATTGATTAAAAATTAGAGGTGAATTTATGGCAAAAAAAGAAAAAATTATTGGTATTGATTTAGGAACCAGTAACTCCGCAGCATCTGTTTTAGTAGGTGGAAAACCAACCATGGTGCCTGCAGCAGAAGGAGCATCCCAATATGGGAAAGCTTTCCCAAGTTATGTGGCATTTACTGACGATGGACGATTAGTAGGAGAACCCGCCAGACGCCAAGCGGTAACCAATCCCGAAAATACCATTAGTGCTATTAAAAGAAGTATGGGGACTTCACACAAAGTAAATGTGAAGGGTAAAGCATATACTCCTCAAGAAATATCTGCATTCATCCTCCAAAAGATTAAAAAAGATGCCGAGGCATTTTTAGGAGAAGAAGTTAAAAAAGCAGTTATCACCGTGCCTGCTTACTTTGACGATAACCAAAGAACCGCTACCAAAGACGCTGGGACCATTGCAGGTTTAGATGTTGTAAGGTTAGTGAATGAACCAACCGCAGCTAGTTTAGCTTATGGTATTGATAAAGAACAAGAAGAAGAGTTAGAAATCATGGTCTTCGACTTTGGTGGGGGCACATTAGATGTAACCATTATGGAATTTGGTGGAGGTGTATTCGAAGTAAAATCCACCAGTGGAGATACCAAACTAGGCGGAACTGATATGGATAATACCATTATGAACTATTTAGCCGGTGAATTCAAAAAAGAAACCGGAATAGACCTAATGGTAGATGACCAGGCAGTTCAACGATTACGAGAAGCTGCAGAAAAAGCCAAAATTGAATTATCTACCACTTTAAACACAGAAATTAACCTACCATTCATAACTGTGGCTGCTGACGGGCCTAAAAACTTAATACACACCTTATCTCGGGCTAAATTAGAAGAACTAGTTGATCCGATAATTAAAAAATGTTCAGGGCCTATGCAACAAGCAATATCTGATGCCAAAATGAGCAAAACAGATATAGATAAGATCATATTGGTTGGTGGACCTACCAGAATGCCTATTGTCCAAAAATTTGTTGAAGATTATATAGGTAAACCAATTGAAAGAGGAATTGACCCTATGGAATGTGTAGCCATGGGAGCTGCCATTCAAGGTGGAGTATTAGCTGGAGAAATTAAAGATCTCGTTCTCCTAGATGTAACCCCATTATCCTTAGGAATTGAAACCTTTGGTAATGTTTCAACAAAATTAATTGAGAGAAACACCACAATACCTACTAAAAAGAGCCAAATATTCTCCACTGCAGCAGATAACCAAACATCCGTGGATATTCACGTCCTCCAAGGTGAAAGGCCAATGGCACATGACAACACCACCCTTGGAAGGTTCCAGTTAGTTGGAATACCCCCTGCCCCAAGAGGAGTCCCACAAATTGAAGTAACCTTTGATATAGATGCAAATGGTATCATGAATGTTTCTGCAAAAGATATGGGAACCGGAAAAGAACAAGCCATAACCATTACTGCTTCAACCAAATTATCCCAGGAAGAAATAGATCAGAAAATTAGAGAAGCAGAAATGAATGCTGAAGAAGATAAAAAGAAACAGGAAGAAATTGAAGTACGTAACAATGCAGATTCCATGATCTACACATCTGAAAAAACCTTAGAAGAACTGGGAGACAAAGTTTCTGGAGATAAAAAGGAATCTGTAGAAAAATTAGTCAGCGAACTCAGAGATTTAGTTGCAGGGGACGATATAGTAGCTATTAAAGAAAAAACCGAAGAATTGACAAAAGTAGTTCAGGAAATCGGTGCTACTATTTACCAGCAAGCACAACAAGAACAGGCTCAACAACAAGCACAACAAGAAGATGCTCAACAAGACGCTGGAGACGACGAGCACATAGACGCAGACTACGAAGTCAAAAAATAAATAAGGAATTTTAGTAAGATCATTACTACTTCCTTAATTTTTTAATTTTTGAACTAATTTAATAAAATATAACTATAATCACACTAACTATTCATAATTGTTTAAAGTATACATATAACAAATTTAACTCTGATTCTATTATCAAATCATCAACATATCAATCTAACAGGTGAATAATAAATGGCAGAAAAGCGCGATTATTACGAGGTTCTGGGTGTAGATAAAGGAGCCGATAAAAAAGAGATTAAAAAAGCCTATCGTAAACTGGCTATGAAATACCATCCTGATGTTAGTGAGGACAACGAAGCATCTGAAAAATTCAAAGAAATCAGTGAAGCATACGCTGTTTTATCAGACGAAGAAAAAAGAAATACTTATGACCAATTTGGGCATGCGGGTATGAACGGATTCTCACAAGAAGATATTTTCAATAATATTAACTTTGATGACATTTTTAAAGGATTTGGATTTGATGTGGGCAATATATTCGATATGTTTGGCTTTGGAGGGGGAAGAAGACATCACGGGCCCCAAAGAGGAGCCGATGTGTACTATGATTTAGATATAACTCTTGAAGATGCTTATAACGGATTAGAAACTGATATAGATGTTCCCCATAGCCGAACTTGCCCCGTATGTAATGGTTCGCGTGCAGAACCAGGCACAGGCACAAAAACCTGCCAAACTTGCGGAGGAACCGGGCAGGTCCGACAAGTAAATAACACCTTTTTAGGGCAAATGGTGAACATAAGCCCATGCCGAGACTGTCAAGGTGAAGGAAACATTGTTGAACACCCTTGTAGTAATTGTCATGGCAGAGGAATAGTAAAACAAACCAGCACCATTCACATTAAAGTACCTCCCGGTGTAGAATCCGGATCAAGATTAAGAGTGCCTGGAGAAGGAGAAGTAGGTGCTCGTGGAGGGCCTGCCGGTGATTTATATGTAATGATCAATGTCAAACATCACAAATTGTTCGAACGAGAAGGGGCTAATCTTTACTATGAAAAACCCATTAGCTTTGTACAGGCCTCTCTTGGAGATACTGTTGAAATACCGACACTTGATAAATCAATAGATCTTAAAATACCCTACGGAACACAAAGTGGTACTAGTTTCAGAATAAAAGGCCATGGGATGCCACATTTACGTTGGAATGGAAATGGGAATCTTTACGTGAAGGTTAAAGTTATAACTCCGCGAAAATTAAATTCAAAACAAAAAGAACTTTTAAAAGAGTTTGCAGAAATCAGTGGAGATGAAATCCACACCGATGATAAAGGTTTCTTTGACAAAGTTAAAGATGCCATTAACCATTGAATATAATTCATTTTAGCTATCTGTAAATGAAAGTTAAAAGAATTACTATTTATTTTATTATTGATTTTATTTATTAAATTGTAGAGATGGATGAAATATTAATCGATTAGTCAAGACATATATATCATACAACATAGAATATCACTAAAGAAGTTTTTTTCAAGTATATACTTAAAAATTAGATTTTAGCTTTCCATTTTTTATTGAAAAAGAATGGTCTGCAAAATGATCTAAGTCCTGATCATTAGAAAAAATTATAACTGATGCATCAATTTTTATCTTGCAAAAAAAATCTATTAATTTAGTTGTTTTTTCTTTATCCAGATCACCTGAAGGTTCATCAGCAAGAATAATTTGAGGTTTATTAATCAATGCCCTTGCCAGCGCGACAATTTGCTGATGAAAAAGAGAAATATTTTCTGGAAGTTCATTTTTGATCTCCCCAATATCCAATAGTCCCATGAGTTCTAATGCAAATTTTTCATTTTTATCATGCATAGGAAGCATTAAATTTTCTAAAATAGTCAAATACGGTAATAAATTGCCCCATTGCAAAATTGTGCCTATTTCAGTTTGCCGGATCTTGCTTCTCTCTGTTTTAGACATGCTCGATACCTTTTTACCAGTGAAAAATATTTCACCAGAATCTGGCACATCCAAAAGACTAGCCAGGTTAAAGATCGTGGTCTTACCTGAACCAGTAGGTCCTGTAATTAGAGTTATAGAATTTTTTTTGATTTTTAAATCAAAACTGTTTAGTACGTTTATTTCGTTTTGAGCATCTCTGTATGTTTTTTCAACATCATTAAACTCCATGATTAAATTATCCATGCCTTAAAACCTCAATTGGATCAGTTTTTGTGCTTTGCCATACTGAAAAAGCAACTAAAACAGCACTCAAGAATGCAGTTACTAAAATAACAACTACTGGAAGCCACCATGGCAAAAGTAAAGATAATGGAATTATATTAATAATATTTGCCGCCAGAACAATTCCAAAAATACCCACAACACTACCAATAACTGCCCCAATAAATCCTAATAAAAATGCTTCCAGTAAATGAGTTAAACCTATTTGAATAGATGTGAATCCCATTAACTTTAGTAAAGCTACTTCTCTTTTTCTTTCAAGTAAATTAATGTCCATTGCATAGGTAATTCCAAAAATACCTACAAGAAATATTATACTGGCCATGAAATCCAAAAAATAAATTAAGTTGCTAATTAAATTTTCTAATTGCATTAATCCTTCAGAACTTGTAATATCTATGCCCAATGTAGAGTTAATTAGAACCGTAATTGAATTTACAATTTGATTATCAGTTAAATTAAATTTAGTAGTTGAATTATCAGAAGGGTTAGAAAAAATATATCCCGGCAAAGTTTGACCTTCTTTTAAAAAGCTGTTCAGTCCAATTCCTGAACTTAAAAGCAATATGAGGATTATAACTCCCAAAGCGATTCTTAATATAGTGGATATGTTTCTCCATTTATTACGGCGCAAATTTTGATAAGAAAGTTTATAAATTCCCATTTTTTTCTTAATTTATTCTATAAAAACTAATAAAAATAGATTGCGAGTATGATTAATAATGTATTAATGGCATGCTAAGAGTAACCCACCTTCTGTTTCGGCAGCATTCATCTAGGCGGACTACCTCTGCTTCAATCAGATATCATTAGCAGTATTTTGCCCTTGCATCCCACGGATTGGCCGTTTCACCGCTCCTTTTAATGTCCTTCAACCTATTAAAAAGGCATCATATTCATCCATTAAAAGACGTGTCGTTTCTGCTCCAGAGTCCAGTTTCTCAACAGGTGCATCAAAACACCGTGGTTCTGTGTGATGGGTGGAGTTTCCTCAGTTTAAACCCTTACGGGAAACCGGTGGCTGCCCTTCAGCTTACCATTAAACCATTAAAATTAGAAACAAAACATAATTTCGTTTCAATAATAGAATTTATAAAAGTCATTAATAAATGTTTTTAAGAATTAATTTTTTCCAGTGATATCCAAAATTAGACCTTCAATACAAATCAGATCATCATTTTCAAATACAGGGTTTATTATTTCCCGAATATTTTTTAGTTGGCCTTTTTTATTTTTAATCCTGTAATTTAGTTTTAAAGGTTCTTTTGAATGAATATTATTGTTTAGATAATTTAATATCTCTTCACGATCATCTGAAACAATTAAAGAATAAAAAAAACAATACCCGTTATTTTTAATTTCATCGGTTTTATAATCTGAAATTTTCTCTAATGCATCATTAAGCAGAAAAACATTATATTCTGTATCAATCCGGTATAACAAACCAGGTATTTTTGAAATAATTTCATGGTAATTTTTAATCTTTTCTAATAATTTTTTCTGATTTTTATGAGTTTTAACAGCCATTTCTATAGTGAATTGAAGTTCTTCATCATTGAATGGTTTTCTCATATATCTAAAAGGTTTCGTAGATTTAGCATGTTCTATTGTCTTAGAATCCGCATGAACAGAAACATAGATTATTGGAACATCCCACTTTTCTTTAATTTTGCCTGCAGTTGTAATGCCATTCCAGTTTCCAGCTAATTCAATATCCATTAACACCACATCAGGTTTGATGTCTAAAAGTTTTTCTAAAGCTTCTTCACCTGAACTAAAATTCCCAACAACTTCATAGCCAAAAGATTTTAGGTGGAGAGTGGTACCTAATCTTAATATCTCCTCATCTTCTACGACCATTATCTTATGACTTGACATAATTACTAAATTGTTAAATCTTATATTAAAAAGTTATTAAATTAAACAGAAGAAGATATGTCTATTTTTGATATGTGGATGATTTGAAAAGTGAATTTTAATCTTTAAAAATAAAAAAAATAGATTTAAAAATTTTTTTTAATAAATTACCTTTTATTAACTGTTAAAAATCCAGTAGCTATCATAAAAAATGCTAAAATTACCCCTAACATAGGTACACCTGTGGGTTGCATTGCCACTGTATCTTTACCATCTGCTTCATTTTCAACCGGTTGAGAATCATCATAAGGCTCAACCGTCACACTAGCCTCATTATTACTGAGATCAGGATCAGTACTTGAACTATCATTAGCAGCGAATGCACTTGGAGCTAATAAAAATCCGCAGACAAAAAGTATAGCCATTATTTTTACTAATCTTTTCATTTTTTTTAACCTCTAAACTATTTTTCTAAAATTTATTCTATGGCTTAAAAAAAATAAGAAAAAGGCATTAGCCTTTATTCTATTTCTTTATTTTAGGTACCACTATTCCAACTGAAACAAGTAAAATAGCCAATATACAACCAACAATTGGAATCCCTGTGGGTTGCATTGCCACTGTATCTTTACCATCTGCTTCATTTTCAACCGGTTGAGAATCATCATAAGGCTCAACCGTCACACTAGCCTCATTATTGCTGAGATCAGGATCAGTACTTGAACTATCAGAAGATTGCTTAGAACCATAAGCAGCACCAGGGTCTGCAGCAATGGCAGAAGTCGATTTAATAGCCGTTATGATAGGAGTTCCAGTTATTTTTGCAGTGGTTGTCAATCGAACATTGGATTTCATAGCTTTTTCCACGATACGTAAAACAAGTTTGCCTCCATTTTTTAGATTTCCAATTGTCCAAACGCCAGTCTTAGGATTGTATTTACCTTTTGAATCATTTGAGACGTATTTAAGACCAGAAGGCATCTTAATAGTTAAATAAACTTTTTTAGCATTCATTGGCCCGTGATTATATGCAGTTATGGTAAATTTAACTTTCTGAAGATATTTCGGCTTGGAATTAGATACAGATATTTTTACAGCTAGATCCGCAGCCGGACCTACATTAACTATTACCAAATCTTTATTGTTGGCCGAGTTCGGGTCATAGTTTGTTCCATTAATAACTGCAACATTGGTTAACTTAGAATTAGGACTGATAGCTTTGGCAGTAATATGCAAAACAGCCACCCCATTTTTAATTAAGTTACCAATAGTCCATACACCAGTATTTGAATTGTAATTACCATCAGCAGAAACAAACAAGAATCCACTAGGTAATTTATCAACTACCCATACCCCATTAGCAGTATCAGGGCCCAAATTTCGTGCAGTTAAAGTGAAAACAACATTCTGCAAATATTTAGGGGATGCATTATTCACAACCTTAGTTATGCTAAGATCTGAAGCCGCTGCTACATTTATAGTTGCATTTGCTTTATTATTGGTCGAATCTAAATCAGATTCATTTCCAGTGATATTAGCAATGTTGACAATCTGTGTATTGGAAGTAGTTACTTGTACTACAATAGTTAAGATAGCAGTTGCACCCTTTGCTAAATTTCCAATATTCCATGTTCCTGTTTTAGAATCATAGTTACCACTTGTTGAAATAAATTTAAGTCCTGCTGGAATTATATCTACTACTTTTACATTAGTAGCAGTGTCTGGTCCTATATTAGTAGCTTTTAATGTGAAGGTGACCTTTTCCAAATAATTAGGATTTATTTTACTCACAGTTTTTGTTAAAACTAAATCATTAACAGGATCCACGTCTAATGACACGCTTGCATAATTATTGCTTAAGTTTGGATCAAAGAATTCTATGTTCCCTGTAGGATCCGGATCAGTAATATATACATAATCAGTTAATTCTACATTAGAAGCCATAGCTTGCGCAACTATGTGTAATATTACAGATTCTCCCTTATATAAAGGTCCAACAGTCCACAAACCAGTAGTTGAATTGTATATGGGATTGAATGCACCGTTAGAATCATCTGAAACATATCTTAGTAAATTTGGTAAAGTATTATATACCTTAACATTGACTGCATCATCAGGACCATTGTTACTTGCATTTAATGTGAACGTGACATAATCCAAGTATTCCGGATGCGCATTATCCACAGTAATTGAAATAGCTAAATCAGATGCAGGCCCTACATTAATAGTCACATTATTCTGATTATTAGTGGAATTCTGGTCATAATTAGCCCCAGACACAACAGCCAAATTAGTCAAATTCACATTAGAAACAACTACTTTAGCAACAATGTGCAAAACAGCGGAAGCGCCACTAGCTAAGTTACCAACATTCCACAAACCAGTGATTGAATCATAAACACCATCAGCAGAAACAAACTCCAAACCAAAAGGCAACTTATCAACCACAGACACTGAAGATTCAGCATCAGGACCATTATTTCGTGCAGTCAAAGTAAAAACAACATTCTGCAAATACTTTGGATTGATATCATCTACAATCTTAACAATACTAAGATCAGAAGCCGGACCAACATTAATCGTAACATTAGATTGATCATTAGTGGAATTCAAATCAAGGTTAGTTCCACCATATATTGCGGCAATATTAGTCAGATTAATATTGGAAACCATGACTTTAGCCGTTATGTGCAAAACAGCGGAAGCGCCACTAGCTAAGTTACCAACATTCCACAAACCAGTGATTGAATCATAAACACCATCAGCAGAAACAAACTCCAAACCAAAAGGCAACTTATCAACCACAGACACTGAAGATTCAGCATCAGGACCATTATTTCGTGCAACTAAAGTGAATACAACATTCTGTAGATAGTTAGTAACTGGATTATCTACTGTTTTAATAACACTCAAATCACTCTTTGGTGAGCCTATGCCACCCAAAGGCACTGTTACCTCTGCTGCAACTTGACCAAGATTTATGGCCAAAAGACTACCTGGTATTAAATTCAAAAGTTCAATGGTTAGAGCACTACCACTTGCTTTTGCATGAGTTCCATCAGCAGATGTGATTTCTTTTCCCGTGCCTAATGATATTTTCAATACCCCTGGAAGAGTTACTGAACCTTCTACTTTTAATCGGTCCAATATACTTATACCCAGGAGTTTTATATCTGCGGCACTCCAATCAAAACTAGCAGTGGCTCCCCCAGGATTACCATTTGCTGAAGCAATTGCATTAACATTGAAAGCATCTATTTCTAAAATGCCTCCTAACAATGATATGCTTTGGATTAATCCACAGCTTGATGTACTGGTTAAGGTTCCAGTATTGAAATCAGGTATTACAGCACTATTAGAATTTATTGCACCTAACCTGATAATTTCAATGATATTTAATAATGCTAATCTTAGAGAGGCCAAATTACTTGAACTAGATGATTGTGTTGGGTCAATAGTTGAATTGGCTGTTGCTTCCAAAAGGCCAACATATAGTCCTAATGTTTTTAACACATCAGGTAAGTTTGATTCACTTATTCCGCCCTGCACAAATCCCTGGTTAGTAGTTGATTCCACATTCAAAAGACCTTCTAAAAGATTTCCGGTTAATAATTTAACTTCTAAAGGAGTAGCTTCACTCTGAGAATAAGGCATATTCTGAGTATCTACCCATGCACTACTTTTTCCCACATTTAATTCCAGTAGAATATTTGCAAGTGCACCTATATTTAAAAGGGTGCTTGATGCATTACCGGAATATGGTATGGCCACAAGCTGGAAATTTGCAGTTCCATAAAAATTTGGATCCACAGGATCTAATCCCCGTGCAACAATTATATCTCGGGCCATAGTCACATAGCCATATTTACTCGCTATTACATTAAACAGAGTATTTGAATTGTTAAAACTAATGGAGTAAGACCCATCTTCTTTCGTTAGTCCTTGAGCAACAATTGTACCAGTAGAATCCCTTATTTTAACGGAAGCATTGGAAAGTCCCTTATGAGTAGAATTATCCATAATTATTCCCGAAATTATGGGATCTGGAACAACAGTGCTACTTTGATTATCAGAGTTTATCTGATCTATATTTGTATCATTAAATTCATAATTTACTGATGAATTTGTATCTGCTGCTGATACTGTCCCACTTATTGATAGTGCAACAAAGATTAGCAGTAGTACCATAATTTTTTTAATTATATCACCCCTTCAATTTTATAATATAGCACTCAAATTCCAATAATCGTATTAATACTTATAATTATATTATCACTATGTGAAATGCGAATTTGTGCAAGTGTGAAAAAGTGCAAGTATGACTGACTCATTTAATACAGGAAAAAAAATAAATTGAAATGAGAATTTAAATTGAATATTATGCCCCCATTCCTGATTAAAAATATTAAATAGTCAGAAATATGAAATTAGTAAATTAAATCTTATAAAACTAAAATAAACACCAAAAAAAGAGTTAACCCCGAAATATTAGATATAATTATTTAATTTTCATGATGTTTCTGCACTAATCCACATATGCACAAAGTTTAGGAGTATTAAGTATAATATTAAATATATTCAAATTTACAAATAATTGTCCAGGTGATTTCTTGAAAAGGGTGACCATAGCCATAAGCTCCGATGTAGATCTAAAATTTAGAAAAAAGGCTTCTCAAAAATATCAATTTGAAAAAGGATGGTATAGTAGTGCCGTAGCAGATGCTATGAAAGACTGGGCTGAAGACACCATAGAAAAGAACCACACAACCCGTGAAATTTTAGATTATATTAATCCTGAATTTTTAAAAAAATTAAAAATGGATCTGAATCTGGAAAATAAAAGTATAGAAAACGTTATTAACCAATTTGGCCCTGAAAAAGAATACCAATTAAATATCACCCGGGAAAATGACAATATAATAATTAAATTAGGCCATGAAAATGATTCCGACCTAGAAAAGAATCTGAAGTCTATTCTAACATTATATTTCATTCTAGATATGTTAATATCTTCTTTAGAAGAAACAACAGATACCAAATATGAAATTGAAGGTATTGGAAAAATACCACCTATTTACTTAAAAAAAGTAGGTTAAATCATTTTATAAAAAATTATTTTTCAAACCCCGGAAAATCACAAGCAAAAATAATAAGAAATAATTAATAAAACTCAAAAATTAATTTAAAAACATTTTATTAAAAGAAATAGCGGGGCCTAGATTTGAACTAGGGCTCTCGGGGTTATGAGCCCCGCGGGATCACCAGACTACCCCACCCCGCTGTAACTTAAGATTAGTGATTACACTATATAAAGGTTTCCCTTAAATTAGAAAATTATGCAGAAAAAATAGGAATAAAAAAGTATTTTTTATGATATGATGAGATTAGTCTTCTGTTTCTTCTTCATCTTCCAGTTTTTTAATCCTTTTATCAAGAGATTCCAGTTTTTTATTGGTGAATCCCCTGTATTCATTGAATCTGTGTTCTAGCTCATCAATATTTCTAGTAACTACTGACATCCTCTTTTCAAGGTCATTGATATCATTTTTTGTAGCTAATGACCAATCCTTAATTAACTCGTCACTCTTTTCATTTAAAAAAATATCAATTTTATTAGAGAGTAAATCAGTGCTTATGGGAACATCTTTCACTTTTCCCATTATTTTATCCCCCATACCAGAAACTTTTTCACCTACACCAGATACTCTTTCTCCCATTTCAGACATGTTCTCTTGTCCCCCGCTTACTTTATCTCCCAAACCATATACTTGCGTTTTAAATTTTCCAACACTGGTGCTGCTAGAATTTTGAAGATAATAATAGAGAAGTACTACGATAGCACCAGCAAGTACCAAAATAGCCAGTAATTCTATGGGATCCATTATTCAGTCCCCTTTTATTTTTTTAACGTTTTTATCTAATTCAGATTCTTTTTGTTCAATATCTTTGAGCATTTTTTGTAGCTTTTTGAATTCAGTTTGTGCTTCTAAACGGGCCAATCTTTCACTTATTTCAGTGTGGAGATACCCAACTTCATTCATGAGCTCAGAAGTACTTCTTCGAATTTTAGCCAAATTTTCCTGCTGATCTTTTGGGAGAGGAATAGCATTTTCCATCAACCGTTTAGACTCTAAATCTTTTTCAACCAGGGAAATTTTTTTAAGTTCAATTTGTTTATCCATGAGTGCAATATTATTTTGAGTTTCTTTAACCCGTCTCCATTGAAGCATTACGACTATTATCGCGATTAAAGATATCACTGCTATAATAATCAGAAAAATGTTTTGAGGTATCATCATACTTGCAGCCATTTAATTCCCTCCTTTTAATTTTTTGTATAGCATAATATATAAAAATTCTTATTACTACATATTAAACTAATTAATTCCAAATTATAATTATTCTTATAAATATAAAGGTTAGTTGTTTCTAAAAAGAATCATTATACTACCTCATTAAATAAAATTCATGATTAGTGATATTTATGATAGAATCTTATGAAAAAGCTGGAAAAATAGTATCCCAAGTTAGATCAGACGCTTTAAAATTAATAAAAAATGGTTTACCTGTTATAGATCTAGTAAATTTCGTAGAAACGCAGATAATTGAAAAAGGAGGATATCCTGCTTTCCCTTGTAATGTCTCGATTAACGAGGTGACCGCCCATTACACATCACCTGCTGGCGATAATTTAACTATAAACTCGGGTGATTTAGTCAAATTAGATTTAGGTGCTCAAGTAAATGGTTTTATTGCAGATAGTGCCACAAGTGTTCTTGTTGATGGTTACCAAGACCTGCCAACTAATGATTATGGAGAAGAATTAGCTGAAAAAAACTTAAAAATGATCGATGCTTCACGTGAAGCATTAAATAACGCACTAAGCATTATTAAGAAAGGAGTGGAACTTCAAGAAATCGGCAAAGTTGTTGAAGAAACAATTAATAGTTTTGGATTTGTTCCTGTTGCAAATCTCACAGGCCATAGTATGGATCAATGGATATTGCATTCAGGACTTTCCATACCCAATATATCTGAAAGAAACTCCCATAAACTAGAAGAAGGAGATGTATTGGCAATTGAACCTTTTGCCACTGATGGTGTGGGCTATGTTACAGATATGCCCCAAACATATATATTTAAATTCTTAAGGGATCGCCCTATGAGAATGTTGCATGCCAAAAAAGTACTAAATCAAATAAAAACAGAATATAAAATGCTTCCTTTTTCCCAAAGATGGCTTATAGACTCATTTGAAGAAAAACGATTAAATGCATCCATGCGCCTCCTAATAAAATCAAGAGCCATCTATCCATACCATGTTTTAAGAGAAAAAAGTGGAGCTTGGGTTTCACAAGCAGAACATACCGTCATAGTTGAAAAGGAGGGGTGTCAAATAATTACAGAATAATTGAAATAAAATTAAAATAAAACTTTCTTTTATATATTGTTTTTATGGGGGTTGTAAAGTTATTGGGGGTTGATATTTTTCCCGTGTTTTTGTGTCCAGTTTTGCATTTTGCGTCGTAGGTAGTTGATTGTTCCGTGTAT
>NZ_JALKIF010000018.1 GCF_023227715.1 Methanobacterium alcaliphilum | reverse complement strand
TCTTCCAATTTAAGAGTCTGAGGGGGACACACATCTACACAGTCACCACACTCATCACATAGAGCAGGGTTGAAGACAATTCTACCTTGAGTAGTGCCTTCTTCATCTAAGACCATTTCCTCTAATTTTAATGCATCTTGAGGGCAAGTTGCAACACATTTTGGTTCGCCGCCACAGATATCACAGTAAATCACATTTGCAGGAGTTACTTCAATAGCTGCAGTAGGGCAAGTGCCTTGGCAAGCGCCACACCTGATGCAGTCTTCTTTGTTGACTACTATCATTTTTACCACCTTCCGGCGAGATTAGATTCTGTTGACCAGGTTACCCTGTTTGTCAAACACTTCTAAGGTGGCAAGTCTCATTTGGCTGTCGATGGTGTGGGTAGCACAGGATAGACATGGATCGTATGCTCGGATAACCATTTCCATTAAGTTGAAGATCTTGTCGTCTACTTCTACGCCTGGTTTAATGTAGTCCTGAGCAACCTTTTGGATACCCATTTCCATGGCGGGGTTGTTCTGGATAGTTGCAACTACAATGTTAGCTTTAGTAACTTGACCGTTTTCATCACATGCATAGTGGTGAGTTAAAGTTCCACGAGGTGCTTCCACTATACCTACACCTTCACCAGCTACTCTTTCAAGTGAATCTGGGAATTTTTGTGCGGATAGGTCTCCTTCTAAAGCATCAGCAGCACATTCAGCTGAAGCTAACATTTCGATGAGTCTAGCCCAGTGGAAGAGTAAGGTTTGTTGACCATATCCAAAGGAATCTCGGAATTCTTTGAGTCTGTCTTGAGCGAGTGGTGCAGCATCAGGCATTTTGTCTACAACATTTATCCGTGATAATGGAGCGACTCTGTAAACACCGTCTGGGTATCCCATTTCTTTGATGTATGGGAATTTTAACCAGGAGTATGGTTTTACGTGTTCAGCAATGGTGTCAGTATAGTCAGCAGGTTTGAATTCTCTAAAGAGGTTACCTTCTGCGTCTTTGATTCGGACATCACCATCGTAAACATCCCAGTCGCCACCGTTCTTAACAAGACCCATGTGCGGAGTTACAATATTACCTAATGAATTTACTAGGTCAATATTTTCTTCAAATATAGGTATAGCTAAGTCAAGAGTAGCTTGAGATAATTCTACGTTTTCTTGAGCTCTTTTCAAGAGGTCTTTTTGGGTTTCATCATCTAATTCACTGGAAATACCCCCAGGAGTAGAAGAAGTTGGGTGAATAGGTCGTCCGCCTATTTTTTTAACCATTTCTAGACCGTTTTTCCTGAGTTGGATAGCTTGTAGAGCAACATCAGGTGCGTCTTTAATAATTTGGAATACGTTTCTTGTTTTTCTGTCTTTTCCAGCAATGAAATCAGGTGCAGCCAGGAAGTAGAAATGCAGAGCGTGGGAGTGCATGAATGAGCCCCAGTTCATTATTTCTCTCATTTTATAAGCTGCAGGTAATACATCATCTGCTTCGAAACCAAAACAAGCATCTACTGCTTTAGCAGCAGCTAAGTGGTGTTGTACGTCACATATACCACAAATTCTTGGTACAATTCTTGGAACTTCTTCTATGTTTCTTCCTTGTAGGAATTTTTCAAACCCACGGAATTCCATAACATGTAACCTGGTGTCTTCCACGTTTCCAGCATCGTCCAGATGAACGGTAATTTTTGCGTGACCTTCAATCCGAGTTACAGGTTCCATTGTAAGTTTTACCATTTATTTACCCTCCTTTTGGATTTTCATAGGCACTAATGCCGCTGGGAGTGTATAAGTGTAGAAAGTACCGACTATATCATCTAATTGATCTGCTACTTCTTCAGGATCAACTGTTTTGTCTTCTTCTACCTTATAATCAGAAGCAATAGCACTAATCATTTTAGCACCTTGATCTTGAACCTTAGGAGTAGGTCCGTAGCATCCTCTGCACTGAATTGCTATGCTAGGACATTCTGCACCACATAGTGAAACAGTTGCTGGCCCCATACATATTAATCCTTGAGGGATAAGGCATAATTCTTCTTCAGGTTTTCCAACTTCAAACTGTCTTTTTATGAAGTCCATAGCCAAACCTTCCGGTGGTTTTTCTCTAGGACAAACTTCACAAAGATTAGTTGATGGAAGTTCTATTGCTTCTCCTTTTAATAATCCTAAAACAGCTTGAGCAACCACATCAGATCGTGGAGGACATCCAGGAATAGCTAAATCAACATCAATTGCTTCAGCTAAAGGTCGTACTCTACTTTCTAATGCAGGGACTTCCTCACAAGGAATAATTCCTTCAGGGTTAGGAGTACTGCATGAGTTAATGTAAGCTTCTTCCATTACTTCCTCTTTAGGCCAGAGGTTTCTTAGTCCGGGAATTCCGCCGTAGACTGCACAAGTTCCATAGCTTATGACTAAACCTGCTTTTTCTCTCATTAGTTCAGCCATTTCCCTGTTTTCTTCGTTTACTATTCCACCTTCAATGATCATAACGTCCACTTCTGGGACTTCATCATATTTGGTGTCCATTAATACTGGGCTGAATTCAAAGTCAGCTAATTCCATAACATCTAGAAGAGCTTCGTGGAAATCAGCAATGGATAAGTGACATCCCGAGCATCCGCCCAGCCACATGGTTCCTATTTTTACTTTATCGGCCATTCTTTTTCCTCCACTTATGCTTCAGCCTCAATTTGTGCTTTCAATGGGGATGGACCTAAATCCTTAATTCGGTTAACCATCATGGTAACGGTGTTAGCGAATTTTTCACCTTCAGATGCAGAGATCCAGTCGTGGTAAATCCTTTCTTTTCCAATTCCCATATCTTCTGCTAGTTTGTAGATAAGTCTCATTCTTCTATCAAGTTTGTAGTTTCCTGCGTCGTAGTGGCAGTCTCCGTGGTGACAACCTGCTACAATAACACCGTCAGCGCCTTCTCGGAAAGCTTTGAACACAAATTGTGGTTCAATTCGTCCGGAACACATTACTCGAATTACTCGGACATTTGGCGGGTATTGCATCCTTGCTGTACCTGCAGTGTCAGCCCCACCGTAGGAGCACCAGTTGCAACAAAACATTACAATTTTTACGTCATCCTCAGCCATAGAGTTTCCTCCTTGCTTATATAATATGCTGTACATCAATGGTACCAGAAAAATGGTCTATTAATTGTACTTGTTATATGGATTTAAGTCAAGTAAGTATAAAGGTTACTTATAAAAACAAGTCGAAAATTTTATATATCAGATTAATAATTTCAAGTTTGGTATTACATATATAAAAGAGCAAAGATAATTTGTTTTCAGATTTAAATAGTTTAAATTATCGTTATAAACTTCAAAAACAGATAAAACGATGAGAATACAACTCATACCCCATCATTGAGCTCTTTTAAGATATTTTTTTTAATAAAGTAATACAAATTTTAATTATAATATATCATAATCGAATCTAATTAAATAAAAAAAATAGGAGTTAATCCACCAGAGATATAGCCCCCGGAAGATTTTTAGATAATTTCCGTGCTAGATTAGGAATGGTGGAAGTTATAATTGAAGTATCTGCCAGATCATAGGATCCCTTATCATCAGAATTACCTCTAATGATATCAGTTTTAAGTTCTGATCTTAAATTATTCACTGTGACTTTTTCAACCCATGGGTCTAAGTCACTTATAATAATCTGATCCACCATACCATCGAGTTCCTTGGCCATGGCCCATGAAACAAATCTTCCGCCGAAAAGAGCCACAGTTTCTTTAATTTCACCATCTTTGGTCATTTGGGCGATATCTGAAACAGTATTCGTAATCTGAGCTTTGGAATAAAGTGGAGACTGTGCAATGCAAACCCAGTGGGCATCACCTAAATAAGTATCTCCAATCTTTTGAGGATACACATTTTCCGGACCCACAACTTTTACTGATGCTGCAAGTGCTTCCAATTCATCTTTTCCTATTGGTGCTCTGGTCTGAGAACCACAACCACAACCACAATTAATTTCTTCCCTAATGATTTGCATAACTCGAGGTAATCCAAAATTACCTCTTTTTGCAGTACCTGGAGAGTAACCACACATATAACCATGATGGTTTTGAGGAAAGCCAGTTATAATTGCATTTAACCCCGCTCTCAATCCAACACGACATTCATCTTCGTATGCACCATTAGTAGCAACAATTTTACCGGGCACTAAAATTCTGGCAATGGCTACTGCACGAGCGAATGCATCTAACCTATCCTCTGCCTGATTAAATGGGCCACCTTCCAATACAAAAACATCAGCATTCATATCCAGAGCCGTGTTAAATCCTGAAATCAAATCATCATAGCCATCTCCTACAAACATTATTGATTCAATCCCCTTACCATGTTTTTTTGCCAAATCTGCAACTTCTTTAGCTTCATCTAAAGGGGCGGCATGGCTTTCTCCACCCTGTACACATGTTAGGTTGATTGCTACCGAAGAAGCTAATTTGACCCATTCTTCCCTATCAGCAAGGCTATCTTTTTCCTTATCCAAAAGTCTCGAATGAATCCTATCCCTAGGACACCCATCAAAGGGAGGTCCTTGCATATAACACTGCCCATGGCACCGTATAATCTCTTTAGGAAACCTCATGGGGCCAAATTTTCCAAAATGATCCAGATCCATGGGAACATCAGTTGCTTCCCTTACTTCCCTTATTAAATCTATGGGCCTCATCCCATTGGATTCAGCGATATCTGCAAAAGCATAAGCACAGACATGAATAGAAGCTCCAATGCTATCTGATAGAACACAGTTACCTATTAAATCAATTTTATCAAGATCAGATGCACAGGTACCTGCCAAAATTTCAGTTAAATCACAACCCAAAGGGAATGTTTTGAAATTCATTCCCAGTTTGTAAACATCATTTCTTTCAAGTTCTGAAACAGCATCTATAATCTCTAAAGGATCTTTTTTTAGTTTAGATAGCTCCCAAGCAGCATCTAGATCATTTATTGCTTCTTTTACAATATCATGCATTTTTTCACCGAAAAATAGTTTTATTCATCCACAACGTATCCTAGTAAAAATCAAACTTAATCACTTATTAATTATATTAAGTATCAGTTTAGATTTATCTAAGTTATTGAATGCTTATTGCTATTAAAGTTTAACTTAGTAATACTAAAATAATTGAAGTAAAAAAATAATAAAATAAAAAAAATATTAAAAGTTATTTAGAAAAAGATCTGTGAACTGGACCCAATTCATTTACATTATCATAGAATTCAGTCATGGTTTTCTGGAACTTTTCACCTTCTGATGCTGAAATCCATTCAAATCTGAATCTTTCTTTTTCAATTCCAAACTCAGGTAGTATATCTCCAATCATATCAGCCCTTCTTCTCCATTTATAGTTACCAGCATCATAGTGGCAGTCACCCATATGGCAACCACCTACAAAAACACCATCAGCCCCATCTCTAAAAGCCTTAAGAATCATAGAAGCATTAATTCTACCAGAACACATTACACGAATAATTCTAACACTTGGAGGGTACTGCATTCGGGCAGTTCCCGCAGTATCTGCCCCTCCATAGGAGCACCAGTTACAACAAAACCCTAATATTTTTGGTTCAGACATATAATCACCTTATTATAATTTCCATTTATCCAAAGTATCCTCATTTATTCCTTTTCAGGACTATATAATGGGGGCATTTCATCGCTAACACCGGCCACATATCCTGTTTTTTCACGGTATTTTTTCTGAATTTTATCATATATTTTGGAAACCGGAATTTCCATAGGACATACATCTTCACATTGCCCACAGTTTACGCAGCTAAATGCCATATGAGATAATCTTACACCCTGAAAAGTCAATGGATCTGGAGGTGTTTGACCGTCTTCCTGATAAAATTCTTTTTCTAGTTCACATTCCCTGCACCAGCATACCGGACAAACATCACGACACCCGTAACATTTAATACAGCGACCCCAATATTCATCCCATTTTTCAATGGAGGGATATTGAGCATCTAGTAGTTTACCCTGGAATTTCTGGGCCAGTTTGATCATTATTCCTTCAACTTTTTCACGGATGCCAATTAATTTATCAGAGGGTGTTTTAATTTCGACATATCCCTTATTTTTTGCATCTTCTACTAATTTTTCTCCTTTAGGTGTGTTAATTTCAATAAACGTCCATTCATCCTCGGATCCCCAATTACCACAAGCTACATCTGCATTACGTGGAACCATCAATTCACATCTTTGACAGTTTTCACGGCGACCATATCCCTCTTCTTCCAAATCGTCAATTTTAACTGACTTATGCGTTCCATCTTTTAATTCTACGATAAATTGTCCTTTGTCGATTTCTTCTTTGATTACATCAGCAGGGTCCACTTCATAAAATAGTTCAATCATCCTTTTAGCGGTCTGGGGCATTAATGTACCCCCGCAGTTGAGGCCTATTTGATAAACTTTCTCGGGATCTATCTGATTTCGCTTTTCAAGTTCGTTGATGGCCATAGCATCACACGGTTTTACAGCAACACCAACTTTTAAATCACTTAAAAATCTGGAGATTAGATCTCCAACCATAGTAGGAGCGCAATGGAGGGAACCACATGTTTCAATGATTTCCGAAGATTCTGTAATCAGTGCAGGTATCCCATCGTAAACATCCTCACCTTTAGTCAAGGTTAATATTCCATCAATCTCTTTTTCATCTAACAGGTACTGGAAAAGACCGCTAACAGCACCACCGCACGCCCCATTTTCACGGATTTTTTCATCTTTTGCTCGGGCAAGTATATATTTAGAACTCATTATATCACCTATAAATCAATTCCCACATTTTCAGCAATTTTATGTAAAATCAATGCATCTTCCAAAGCATTTTCGGGTGCATTAACCACCTTAGAAAAGTTTTGAGTATTTCCTGCGCTGTTGGTGAATGATCCTTCTTTTTCAGCCCAACAAGTTCCGGGTAAAATAATATCAGCTAGATTAGTTGTTTCATTAGTAGATGTGGCAATGATTATTAACAAATCCAATCCTTTAAATTCAGATTCTCCAATATATGAAGCTGTATCATCCTGTATGATCATCAAAACTTTGACTTTACTAATTAAATCTTTTATTTGAGAGGTATTCATCGGAGTAATATGATCCATGACTCCTTTACTATTACATTCCTTTAAAACAGGCAATATTTTAGATTTATTCATCTTAGAAACTCTTAATATCTTTTCAAAATCATTTTTATCATCTAATTTATTGAATATGATTATTGACGATTCCGTTAAATTATCAATTATCTCCTTAAAACCATTGTCCATAAATTCTGAAATTGAATCAACCTGGAGATATTTATCAGAATTCATACTGGTAGTGCTGATATTTAAAGTATCTACCGAAGCTATTTCAGCACCCTTTTCTTTGGCTAAGATAATTCTTCGACCAATTAATGGGTTGTCTTTTAATACATCGCCTATTATAAAAATAAAATCAGAATTATTTATTTCATCCATAGAAGCAACTTGTTCATCAAATTCCGGGAATTCTCCAGAATAATAACCAATCTGAGTGACCCCATAAGAACTTGCGAAACTGTTTATGATCTCTGCTTCTTCATTAGTGTTTGTTCCAGATGCAATGATCCCTAATTCATTGGGCGAATACGTTTTTAGTTTTTCTGAAATAAATTTTAATGATTTTTCCCAATCAACACCATTGAATGCATTATTTTTTTTAATCATGGGAGTTTTTATTCTCTGTTGATTGTTTACTTTCTCAAAGCTATCTCTTCCTTTTATACAGTTCTTTCCCTCATTAACAGGATGTTTTTTATAAGGGTAAGTGCCGATAACTACTTCATCTCTATTGATTAAATTTATACCGCACCCTACACTACAGGAGGGGCATATTGTATGCTTTATCATCATTTTTACACCTTTTCACATAGTTTTTTAATTATTTAATACCTATATGAGATTTATTTCACTATATTTAGATAAATTATCTTTATTTTGAGTATCAGGCATTTTCAATGAATATTCTGATTCTTCGTGATCCAAAGAACACTCTTTAGTCAAGTTTATCATTTTTACGATTATTTTAAGGCCTTTATTCAGAATTAAAGGCGAAACACTTTCAGAAAACTCTTCTGAATCATTATAACTTAAAAATCCTTCAATTTTAAAGTTTAAAGGGAATTTATTCAGATTCTGAACCCTAAAAATGTACTCAGTACAATTTGAATTTAAATTAGTATAATCAATGCTCCAATCTAAATCCAAATCTAAATTACAAGATTTAGGATTAATATCCGGGCGAAACATCCCGATTTTTTGTATATGCATTTCCATATTCTCACCTGTCAACACCAATGCGATTGTGATAAATATCGAATAAATAGTATTACAGATATAAATCTTTCTAAAATATTTAATCACCCAATAGTCGTTTTACCTTATCAAAAGACACCACAAACCCATATTTTAAAAAAAAAAAATTTTAAAATTATTTTAAAGAAAAATAGATATTGAGAATTAGTATATTACAAAAAATAATAATAATGTATTATTGTAATAATAATAAAAAATTCATTATATCAAACTAATATAGGCCAAAACACTTCAAAAAGTTATTGTAGTGACAATTAAAAAAAATAAATGTATTTAAAACAATATAACCCAGAACTATGAAAAAACAAAGCCATGAAAGTGCTAAACATATTATTAATATTTTAATAATTTTTTATATTATAATGAATAAGTAATATAAAAATATAGGTTAATATTAAATATTTAACATATTAAAAAGATTCATTTTTAAAAAACAATAGTAATAATAATCCATTTATTTTCCATAGAAGAGTAATAATAATATAAAATAAATCCAACAAATTTTAAGATGGCGATTAGTATTATAAGAAGTTTTTGAAAGAATTTCTAACCAAAAAATTTATATAGAAATCCACCTATTTATAAGTACTACTTATTATTAAAGTAGTATGAATAATTGATATGAAAAAGGTGTTTTAGTATGAAAGTTGCAATATTAGGAGCAGGATGTTACAGAACTCACGCTGCTAGTGGAATTACTAATTTTTCACGAGCATGTGAAGTAGCTGAATCAGTTGGAAAACCAGAAATCGCCATGACCCACTCCACCATAACCATGGGTGCAGAGTTAATGGAATTATGTGGAATAAAGGATATCGTAATTGCAGATCCAATTTTCGATCATGGAATTACCGTAATTGATGATTTTGCCTATGAAGATGTAATCGAAGCTCACAAAGAAGATCCAGAAAAAGTAATGCCCGATATTAGAGCAAAAGTTAATGAAGTTGCTAAAGACTTACCAAAACCACCTAAAGGAGCAATACACTTTACTGATCCGGAAGACCTTGGTTTTGAGGTAACATCTAATGATGTTGAAGCTGTAGCTGATGCAGATTGGATTATGACTTGGTTACCAAAAGGCGACATGCAGATGGGAATCATAGAAAAATTCGCTGATAGTATAAAAGAAGGCGCAATATTAACCCATGCATGTACCGTACCCACCACCATGTTCCAAAAAATATTTGATGATTTAAGCAGCCCTGAAATGAATGTTGCCCCTAAAGTTAATGTATCATCTTACCACCCTGGTGCAGTACCTGAAATGAAAGGTCAAGTATACATTGCTGAAGGATTTGCCAACAATGATTCCATTAATAAATTAATGGAACTAGGTGCAACTGCCAGAGGAAATGCTTACACACTACCAGCCGAACTATTAGGACCTGTTTGTGACATGTGCTCTGCCCTAACTGCAATTACTTACGCTGGTATTTTAGGATACCGTGACTCTGTAATGAATGTTTTAGGTGCTCCAGCAGGATTTGCTCAAATGATGGCCAAAGAATCATTAGAACAAGTTACTGCTCTAATGAACAAAGTAGGTATTGATAAAATGGAAGAAAGTTTAGAACCAGGCGCATTACTGGGAACTGCTGATTCCATGAACTTCGGAGCTACTGGAGAAATTCTACCAACCATCTTAGAATCTTTAGAAAAAAGAACTAAATAATAAAATACTTTTTTTTATTTCTTTTTTGTAATAAAAATTAATGTATAAATATTATATTGGGACTATTCAATAGTTAAAAAAATATTTTAAAAAAGATATACTATAATTAAATAATTCTGATACGCATTAAACGACATGGTGTTAAATTGATAAATGAAATATTAAAAAAAGCATTAAGTGGGAAATCACTGGAAAACAATGAAATATTAGCTTTATTTCAAATTGATAACTATGTTGATTTCATAAAAATGCTGAAAACCGCAGTAAAAATCAGAAATAAAAATAACCGGCCCATTAAACTAACTTCTACTGTCCATATGACTAATAAGTGCCAGGTTAGTCCTAAATGTAAATACTGTGGTTTTGCTGCAGGAACATCCAAAGAAGGATATTTTCATTCATTTTTCAAACAAGATCAGGAAATATTAGATGCTGTTTTAAATATCGAAAAATCGGGAATACCCCGAGTAAGCTGTTCAGGTGCCCATGGTTTTAAGGGCAAACATGCTGTTAAAGCCGCCCAAATTGTTAAAGAAAATACTTCACTGGAATTACTAGTTAATGTAGGTTCAGATTTAACTAAATCTGCCATAGAACAATTAGCATATTATGAAACAGATACTATTTGTTGTAATTTAGAAACTGTTAATGAAGAAATTTTTAATGACTTAAAACCTGGCGAAACATTAGATCAACGCATAGAAATATGCCAAATGGTTTCGGATGAGGGAGTAGAACTTTCTTCAGGCCTTTTAATAGGGCTAGGTGAGTCATATCAAGACCGCATAAATCATTTAAATTTTTTAAAAAGATTTGAAACTCTTGGAGAAATTCCAATAATGGGTTTTAACCCATATAAAGGCACTCCCATGGAAAATCATCCCAAATGCTCATTAGAAGAACAGTTGAAAACCATTGCCATAACTCGAATTTTGTTCCCACCGATTAGAATAACTGTGCCCACTCCTACTATCGGTCCCAAGAATGTCCAGTTCTCTCTTATGGCCGGAGCAGATAATTTAGCAACAGTTATTCCAGATTCTTATCCTCACGAAGTGAAAGGAGTAGGTTCTCCTGTTTTTGGAAATTTAAAAGATGTTTTAGAGGTTTTAGATGAAATGGGTTTAAAAGCTCAACTAAATGAACCTCAAAATTCTAATCACTATAAAAATAAAGTTCCCCAAATATACTGATTAATAATAATTTTATTGGTGATTAAGTGAATCTGGAAAAATCTATTAAAAATGCTTATCAAGAATCAGTTGACGGAACTCGCAGGGGAGACAGTTTTGCAGAAGTTAAAAAAATTAAGGCATATATTAAAAATGCAAAGCGAATAATTGTGCCCAACTGGAATAAAGCAAAAATAGACGTGGTTAATCAGGTTCTAAAAGATTTTGAACTGAAAAAAGCAGAGCACTTAGAATTCCACACAAACTCATGCGACCTTACACGGATGCCTGCCCTAAGTAAAGCAATTATGGCTTTAGATATTTCTTCTGCAGACCTAGTTATAGCTCGAGGGCGCCTAGGGGTTCCTGGATCCGGGTCAATGTTAGTAATAATAGATAATAAAGGTCGTTTACTATCAGCCACCATATCTCCGGCCCATGTAATCCATGGAAAATCTGTGCAAGATGCAGTTAGAGATGAAATCACAGCTGCACTGGAGAGAATTGGTTTTTCAAAAGAATAAATATTACCCGGAAAATTGTATGAAAAACAAGAAAACCCCTAAATCAGACCAGATTGAACCCGGCATCACTTCCACAGTTAAAACTATTTTTTCTAAAACCACAGTGGAAGATATAATAAATACCATTGCGGATTACAAAAAAAATGCCGTTTTGAAGTACCTGAGTGCAAATAATATTCAACCGTCCCATACTTTGATTGTGGGTACCTACCTCACCGGGGCAAAGATTGCAAACGATCTTGTTAAGAGAGGACATGTGACTGTGGTGGACATCCACCCCCAGGTTAAATCTTTCCTTGATTCGTCTGTAACCTTTAAAAACAGCATATATGAGCTTAACATACAGCAGACTTTTGATCTAATTGTTGATACCACGGGCCTAGGAGGGTTATCTTCAGAAGAAATGAATCATCTGAAAGCTCCAGAAGTATTCTTAGCAGAAAACCCAACCTCTGATGGTAGTGATGAAATGATTAAAAAAATCGATGCAACTAAGAATCGCCTTGAATATTTTAATGCTCCTTTTATAGGTCAAATTTTTACTGAAGGATTGAATACAAAGACTTCCGGGACTATGAGTCTTGCTGTGGAAGTTATGAAAAATTCCATGCATGAAGTGCTCCATAAGGAGGGCGTACTCTATTCTGTTTCTTCACTTGATTTTTATGAGAGAATTCTCTTCCAGGAAAAAGACACAGCAAAGTTTCTAAAAACAATCCAGAGACCAGCCATTGTAGTTTCATCCCTGGGTAAAATTGACCCCGATTCCATTATAGAAAAAAATCTTAAAAAAATTTATTCAAAAATTTTGGTAGAATAATAATTCCCTGGCGATATTCTTATGAAAACTTCTAAGTTATTTCAAAGTATTGAAAAAAAGATCCCTCCAAATATAGCTTTAAATGAGGATAAAATTGGTTTTTTTGGTAGCAAATCGATTTTAGAAGAAAATATTGAAAAAGTCCTGGTTTTAATGGATTACTTACCCTTGAAAAATTTGGAAGAATTAAAAAAACAAAAAATTCTAAATTACAATGATTTCGATCTGATGGTGCTGCACCACCCCCCACCAGATAATATTAAATTAGAATACCCTGTGTATATCATCCATTCCAACTGGGATATTGTACCGGGAGGAGCATGTGATGCTCTGGCTGATACTTTAAATATAACTACAAGTGGTGTTTTAGACCATGCAACTGGATTGGGACGTTTGGGTAATTTGAATAACGGCCCTGTTTATCTAGAAGAATTCATGGATCTCGTGCAAAAAAAGTTAGATTTAGATTATCTGAGGGTGGTTAATGATGAAAACACCTTGATCAACGATATTGCATTAGTGTCTGGTTTTGGTTTAAATCCTTATTTTATTAACTTATCCTATGGAAAAGGAGTTGACTTATATTTATCAGGTGATCTCACACATCCCGGGGCAATTCTTGCCAAAAATTTAGGTATTAAATTAATTGATGCCACTCATCACGCTACAGAAATACCGGGGCTTTACCGCTTAGGTGAAGTTATTTCTGATAGTGGAGTTGAAGTTCAAATATTTGATAGCGATCTACCTTGGAACACTCATTCACGATAGTTAACTGATAGCATTAGGCTATGCCCCTAAAATTAAAAAATATTATAGATTTAAACAACCAAATTAGCCCCATAATCATTTTTTAATCAAATTAATACAAATTAAAGTGAAATAAAGCATTATGTAATACTTTTTTATAGAAAAGTATTTATAGGTATTATACTATAACAATCATTATCTACGGATTATGTCCAATCCAGTAGATTTAATACTGCAATTTTTAAAATAGGGCATCTCAAACATTTTACAATAAACTTCGCTCAAATGTTTTCCCTTGTTTTTGATGCCCACCAAATTGCTTTTATGGAAGTTGAAATTACAAAAATCCATTAAACTAAAAAATAACAATTGTTATATGAGATTATAAAAATTAAGAATAATAAAAAGAAAGGTGAAAACATGAATCAAATTAATGAAATGGAAAATAAGAAAATCCCAAAAGGAAAAGTTTCATTGGTGGGCTTAGGCCGATTAGGACTTAGAACATCTTTAAATCTATTGCAAGCCCATAGAGGTGGGCCAGAATTAGTCTATGCAATAGATGCCCAAAAAATTTCTATTGATGACTTAATATTCCGAATGTATGGTGGAAAAATAGGGGAATATAAAGTTGATTTCCTGAAAAGGTTGGTTGGAGAAGGATTTAGCAAAGAAATCGTGGCCATACCCGAAGATATAACCCGTGAAAATATAAATTTAGTCAAGGGAGATGTGGTCTGCATAGAAATTGCTGGTGGCGATACACTAAAAATTACTTCTGATATAATAAAGCACGCCCATTTAAATGATGCAATGACTATAAGCACCGTAGGAGTTTTTGGTATTGGTGAAGAAGAAATAAGTGTACAAGATATTTCAGAAGCTGATGAAACAAATCCTATCGTAAAAACATTGAAAGAAAATGGTATAACTAGAAATCACCTATTAATTGGTACTGGAAAACTAATTAGAGATTGGGAACCAGTTACTCCTTACATGCTGGATAAAATTTCTGCAGTCATAGCCGCAGAGATATTGAAATTATTGAAAAGTAAAGTGAAATAATGAATTCAGAATTAATTACTATTTCTACAGCCGAATGTTTTACCCATGGCAAAATTGCACAGGAGATACATTCTTTTTCCCAAGGTTACCCCTCAAAATATCCCTGGAAAATCGACCCTGCCCTACATAAATTATCAATAATTGGCAGTGTATTTGCCCCAACTGTTTCTGGTGTGGAAACACTGCTAAAAATAAAACCTCACCCTCCATTTACCACCATAAATGATATTAAAGTCTACGACCAGGAAGGAGATATAAAGATGGCTTTAATGATGGCTGAAGCCGTGCGTGAGATAACCGGATCTTCTATTGCAATAGGTACAACCGCAGGCATAGGAAAAGGGGGCATAGCTATTTGCAATGATAAAATAAATTTCAGCTGCTCTTCAAATATCGCTGCAGATCTTAGAACTTCTCCTGCTTCTGTCATTATGCAAAGACAAAAATCAGGTGTAAAAAAAGCGTTATATTTACTTGAAAATTTAATTACAGGAAAAGAACCGTTTCCTAAATGAAGCACCATCATCTACAGCAGATAAAAAAATATTAATCTTTTAAATATTTTCAACTTTTTACTTAATTATTTATAAGCATATAACCATAGTTACAATGTAAACAATTTTCATTGAAGTAAGTAAAAATAGGTGGTGGTTAAACTGCTACTTGAAATAACCGATCTAGCAGTTGAAGTAAGTGGAAAACAAGTTTTAAATGATATAGATTTGTATATAGATGAAGGTGAAACCCACGTTCTTCTGGGCCCTAATGGTTCTGGAAAAAGTACTCTTTTTATGACTATACTCGGATTTCCTAAGTATAAAGTCACAAACGGGGAGATTTTATTCAAAGGAGAAAATATAACTAATTTAAATACCACCGAACGAGTAAAAAGAGGAGTTGGAGTTAGTTTCCAAAACCCTCCAGCCATAAGAGGCGTTCGTTTAATGGATCTTTTAAAGGTGGAAAGTGGTCAGGACCCCGCAGATGAAAAACTTTCTCCGGAAATGGCGAAATTATCTCAAAAAATGAAGTTAGATGAGAGATTCTTAGATAGAGATGTGAATCTTGGATTTTCAGGTGGGGAAGTGAAAAGATCTGAGATATTGCAACTTCTAGCTCAGCAGCCTGACTTTATCATGTTTGATGAACCTGATTCTGGAGTGGATATTGAAAATGTGGAACTCCTTGCAGAAGAAATCAATCATTTACTAGACAAAGATAAGAAACCTGGTTTAAGGCGAAAGTCAGGGCTTTTAATTACTCATTTAGGTTATATCTTGAATTTCGTGAATGCTGATACGGCACACGTCTTAATGGACGGAAGGATAGCTTGTTCGGGAAATCCAAGTGAAATCTTAGACGACATTAGAAAAGAAGGATTTAAAGGGTGTATAGAATGTTGCGGGATACATTAGGAAAAGCCGAAAAAGCCAAAAATAAAAAAGCCCTTTATGGAGAAGACATTGACCTTGAAAAATTCATAAAAGAAGAAGCAGGGGATCATGAAAAAGTAACTCGTGCCAATGAAGTGTCTAAAAAAGTTCAAGATACTCTACTTAAAGTAGGTGTGGATCCTAATGAAGAAGAGCGTTCCGGAACCTTTATACAAGTAGATCAAAGTGGAGTTTGTAGCACCTGTACTTCTGAGTCTGTAGAAATAATGGGCATGAATGTAGCTTTAGACAAGTATAACTGGATAAAGGACTACATGTGGAAAGCTGTGGCTGTTGATGCTGATAAATACACAGCTCAAACTGCCCTTAGAGAAGCAGAAGAGGGAGGAAGTGGAGGATACTTCATAAGATCTCTTCCAGGGTCTAAAGAGGTTTTCCCACTTCAAGCATGTATGTTCATTGGTGATCAGGACGTAATGCAAACAGCGCACAATATAATCATAGCAGAAGAAAATTCTGAACTCCACATTATAACTGGTTGTGCCACTGGAGAAGACGTCAGTTCAGCTTTACACGTTGGCGTATCTGAGTTCTACCTCAAACCTGGATCTAAAATTACTTTCACTATGGTTCACAACTGGGCAGAACAAGTAGATGTGCGTCCTAGAACTGGTGTTATGGTAGGTGATGATTCCACATATATAAGCAATTATATATTAACCAGCCCTGTTAGAAGCATACAGACATATCCTACTGCATATTGTTCCGGTACTAATTCTAAAGTAGTATTCCAATCTATACTTGGTGGTCAAAAAGATTCCATCCTAGATACTGGTTCCAGAGTTATATTGGAAGGTGAAGGATCCAGTGCTGAGATGATTTCAAGAGCAGTGTCCAAAGACCAGTCTCAACTTTATGCTCGTGGGCACTTGGCTGGAAGAACTCAGAATGTTAAAGGACACTTAGAATGTCATGGCCTAGTTTTATCAGACGAATCCATGATATACGCCGTCCCTGAACTAGAAGGTAGTTCTACTGAGTTAGAAATGTCTCACGAAGCTGCTGTGGGTAAAATAGCCGAAGAAGAAGTGCTATATCTTACATCACGTGGTTTAACTGAAGAAGAAGCCGCATCAATGATTGTAAGGGGATTTTTAAGTATGGACATTACAGGTCTGCCCCCAGAGCTAGCAACCGAAACTAAAAAAATGTTAGATATGAGTTTACAAGGCATGTAATGTCTTCAAACTCATAATATTTTTATTTTAAAGACTTTTTTTAACATAATTCTATAAAAAGAATTATTTTATTGATTCAATATTATAACAATCGTTATCAGACATTTTCCTGATTAATATCTTTCTAATTAATCAAACATAGAAAAAACTGAAACATTATGGGGGATAAAAAAAGTTATTGTAACATTTACAGAGTGATACATCTCTTTAATTAAGATGAATATCTTAAACAAGTTAAGGAGAAAGTTGATGGAATTTATTCAGCAATTATTATAAATTCCCCTACTTTTTCTACTTTTCCAAATGGAACTAGAAGAAAATCTCCCTTTTTCTTAGCTCCTTTAACATTGACATTTCTGCCTTTTTCAACTTTTATTACCACATCAGTGATTTTTCCGGTTTTATCGTTGATTATGAGCTCTTCTAATTCCCCTAGAATTCTTGCACTACTAGTAGCTACCTGGTATCCTTTAATTTCACTCCAGAATTTTTCTTCCCCTTTTATGAGTTTCCTTTCTTCCATCATATCACCAAAAAACCTTTTAAAGACTTTTATATCATTACAAGTATTAATATTTAAGGCAAGTTCCATTTTAGGAACTTCGAGAACTTCCTCATCTTGTATCTTGTTTATACTCCTTAATATATTTACTCCCGATGGTACTATGCCCCTCCATACCACAGAGGGTTCTATGCCATATTTTTCAAAAATTTTAACTGGAACTGCAACGCACATAGCAGGTTTATCTGATTTTTCATATTTTGTGATAACATAATCAATAATCTCTCCCGTAACCATTGGCAAATCTGAAGTTATAGTTAAAAGTACTTTATTAGGATTTTCACCCTCAAATAGAGAAAGTAAATATTGTAAGTCCTCTAAATATCCAATGCCTTTTGTCTTTATAACACCATATCCCTTTTTTTGGAGATATGCTTCAGTGCGATGTGTATGGGGGCTGGTAATTACAAAGATTTCATCAACTTTTGTCGAATTCTCAAGATTCCCGAGAACCCAGTCGATCATGGGTCTTTTTGAGAGTTTGATTAAGGGTTTTTCAACAGACAAATCCATCCGGGATCCTTTTCCCCCAGCCATAACCAGTGCAGTTACCATATATACACCATCAGGCAATCTGAAAAATAATTGAGATTAATCTATCCATTTATCCTCTTTTTTCTGTTGTAACTTTTTTCTGTGCCCCAATATACAGGGGCCGCCCTGGCGCCCCCCAATTGGAACATGAGGCGTCCCAATAGAGTTCATACATCTGGCCATTATTGCAGCACCCATAGCCAGTGCATCTGAGACAAATATAATATCTTTAAATCTATCTTTTGTGTAATCCAGAATAAATTCTGGTTTTTTACCAGTTATGCCTGCTCGCCCGGTGATTCCTAATGCCGAACCTTCTTCTACCACATTCTCGTCAAAAGCCTCATCCACTAATCTTTTTACCATCAAGGCACTTACATGGTCCAAAGTTGCAAACATAGTAGGCATACCATAGTTTTCGTACAGTTCATGCCCCAATGATGTTAAATCATCCAGTTTATCTCCATTTTCCCCTACATCACAACCTATCAATGTGGTTCCCGCATCATATGCTGCATGAGGATCAACTGGCACTGTTCCAAACCTTTCTCTATCTTCAGGGACTTTTCTAATATCAATTAGATTATGTACTTTCTCCGCATTAGAAAGTGCTTTTTTCCAGTCTGCTTTTTTAAGAATATCTTTACTATACAAATCCAATGCTGCCCCACCACGTTTATCTACTTTTTCAGTCCCTCTAATTAACGCATCGGACACAGCACCTGCAAGACCGCAAAAGTTTCCAATAGTTCGAGCATATGGTTCATTATTATTTACTATTCTCCCAGCGAGAGTTGTCCCAAAATCAATAGATACACAAGGATTTCTAAAATCAACATTCGTCCACTTTGAACCAAGTTTAATACCAGCAGTAACTAATTCGCCTTCCATTTCATTAGCAACTACTTCTTTCCCAGTTGGGGGGACAACACTAACTACCGCACCGTCAAAAATAACTTTATCTATGAGAGTGAATTCTTTCAATCGCTTTGGGAAATTATCTATCGACATCGCTGGGGCCATTTTACGAGGCGGAATACCTGCATCCAAACATCCGTTTGCTAAAGCTATAATGAGTTTTCCAACTTCTTCAGGGGACGCGAATCCTGCAGTCACACCTGTGGATCTTACAACAAAATCCAGATCTTTTTCAATATCTACTTTAGCTCTTTTTACTGATTCTAAAATAGTATTTTTTACCATTTCAGAAACAGATTCTTTAGTTAGTTCTACACCCCATACAGTTGATCCAAAAACTTCTTCTCCATCTTTAGGTGCACGTATATCCCTGGTCATTTTCACGGTTTTATCCAGCAAATAACTTCTACTGGTATTGAGATTGGTTGCAGTGAGAATACATTTGGTAGTAGTGTTTCCCAGCTCCACCGATGCTACAACATAATAAACATCCGGACGCATGGAATATCCAGACCCCACCGTTTTTTTAGTGAATGGCGTTGTTTTTGCATCTTCTATTGTGATATATTTACTTTTAGCGATTACAGGTTTTGGACCAAACAATTTTTTCAAGAAAGACAAGAAATTACCCCCAAGATAGGATAGGTTCGATTTATTAAATAAACGAGTATTAAAATTATAGACTCATTTTAAAAATAGTCTATTTAAATAGGATATAAATTTTATGAAATGATTCTTTAAAAAAGATAGTAAAATAAAAATAAAAAATTAGTGCACTGGAGAAATATAAAAGAATTTAAGCTGTTCTAACCAGGTGAATAGTGCACGGAGCATAGTGAACTACCTTCTCCGAAACACTACCCAATAAGTGTTTATCCACAATACTTTTACCGGTACCCATGACAATGACATCCACATTTTCATTTTCAGCGGTTTTTACAATTTCATCAGCAGGACTCCCTTGAGTCATTATACTTTTGAATGTGATATTATCTTTATTTAACCCTGCTAATTCTTTTTCCATATCTCTTAAGATTTCTTTACCCTTTTCTGTAAGTTCATCAATCATCATTTCTTTTACTTTTTTAGGGGTAAGGAAAGGAACAGAAGTCTCTACAACATAAATACAGATTATTTCTGCGTCCCTTCCATGTAATAAATCTACAGTGTGCTCAATGATCTCATCCATGTATTCTCCCATGGTAGCAACTAATATCTTCCCATACATTTTAATCACGCTAATACATATAGTCTTAATACTGCATAAGTTATATAGGTTGCAAGCAGAATGATCCCACCCACACGGTTTAATTTGTTGCCACCTAATTTTATGAGCCCTATAAGCAACAGAGTTATAAATATCATTACTGGGGCATCAAATGCCAGGGAAAGATGATCGACAGGTATAGTCATGAATAAAGCAGGCACACCAATACCAATTAAAATATTAAATGTGTTACTACCAAGTACTGTACCAATCGATAGTTCATGAAGTCCTTTCATAGCAGATGACAGCGTTACAACCAGTTCGGGAATACTTGTTCCTATAGCTAATGTAAATAATCCCATAATCATTTCCGGAATTCCTGCAATGGCTGCAAGTTCAGTCCCACTATAAACCAATATCCTGCATCCCACAATAAGTCCACCCAGACCAAGAATAGCCATTCCTGCTTGTTTTCTATTGATGGATTTGAATTTTGAAGTTTTAGTTTCTTCAGTTTTCTCTTCTGCATCTTCCTTTTCCTGAGCATAATCTTTTTGTGCTTTTATTAATCTCCATAAATAAATTAAATACAACAGTATCATGAAAACAGAAGCTGTTCGATTTATATCTCCAAAGAACATGAAAAAAATCAATATGAATCCAGTACCTAAAACAGCCATAACATCTCTGGAAAGTCCTTTAGAATCAGTTCCAATAACTCCCGCAACTGTAGCCGAAATACCAAGAATGCCCGCTATATTCCATATATTTGATCCTATTACAGTACCTACTCCTAATTCCGCGCTGCCAGATAGTGACGCAATCATTGCAGAACCAAATTCCGGCAGAGAAGTCCCAATTGCAGATGCCGTAACCCCTAAAATAATTTGTGAAATTCCTAGTGCCCCTCCAATTTCCACAATATTATCTACAAATACATCAGCGGACTTAATAACAATAATCAATGAAACTATTAAAGCCCCTATGAGCACTATTATATCGATCAAAATATCACCAACACACGTTTCTAACAAGTATTTAATATATGTTGCGAAAAAATGAAAAAATTAATATGAAAAAAATCAATTAACTGTTTTTACCAGCATTATAGAACAAGGCGTAGAATGAACTACCTTCTCCGAAACACTGCCTAAAAGATGTTTATCCACGATACTTTTTCCAGTACCCATTACAATAATATCTACTTCTTCTTTGGCTGCCAGCTCAACAATTGTATCTGCAGGGTTTCCTTCCAGCATTACTTTTTGAAAATTTATCATATAAGTGCTGGGAGTGTGGAATTTTGCGGCTAAACTGTTAAGTATTTCTTCTCCTTTTTGAGAAAGTTCTTCTTTCATCATTTTTTTTACATTTGCAGGAGTTAAAAAGGGTACTGATGTTTCTACAACATAAAGGCCAATTACTTCTATTTGTTTTCCTTGTGCCAATTCTAAAGTATGTTCTACTAATTCATCTAAATATTCGCCCATTACCGGGAGTAAAATTTTTTTAAACATATTATACCACCATAGATGTCCTGTACATTATATAAAAACCGTAAAATGCAATTAATATTAATCCGTCTCCTCTGGAAAGTTTAAATCCTCTGCGAAGTAAAACCAGTAGTGCAGCGGTTATAACTATCATGAAAGGAGCATCATAATTTATTGCTATACTTTCGACAGGTATAGTTACTATTAGAGCAGGAATGCCCAGACCAATCAATATATTAAAAATATTACTACCAAAAACCGTGCCTATGGCCAGATTATTAAGTCCTCTCCTGGCAGATGTTAAAACCGTGAAAAATTCAGGAGCCGTAGTACCAAAGGCAAGTAAAATTCCAGCCAACATTTCTGGAATAGTGAATATTATAGAAAGTTCTACCGTACAGTAAACAATGATTCTGCAGCCAATTCCTAACCCCAACAATCCTAATACCAATAATAATAGTTTTTTTTGGATATTGAATTTTTTAGTAGTTTTAGTGGGCTCAGGAAAATTATTTTCCGATTCCAGGATAATATCTTTATTAATATTTTTTTTCTGGCTTCGAATCAAATAGATTAAATATACTAAATAAGCTGCTATCAACACTAAAGCCGCGAAAAAATTAACTTCATTATAGTAATATAAAAAGCCAAAGATTATTATTCCCGTAAAAAGAGCCATTACTCCGTCTCTTTTTAAACTAATTTTATTCGTGGGTATAGTTCCAGCTACCAGTGCAGAAATACCTAAAATTCCGCCGATATTCCATATATTAGCTCCAATAGCACACCCCACACCTACATCCGGACTTCCACTAAGTATAGCGATCATTGCAGAACCAAATTCCGGCAGAGAAGTTCCCATTGCCGCAGCAGTCACACCCAAAACGACCTCCGATATTCCAAAAGAAGATCCGATGTCAACCAAATTTTCTACAAATACATCTGCAGATTTTATTACAATAATAATTGAAATTATAAGGATAATTAAAAGGATCAACCATAACATCATTTCACCGGAAAAATGTTTCCTTCTTCCTACATATATAGTTTATGGGAAAAATATCGAAAATGCTTTAATTAATAAAACATCGTGCAAAATATCATATCAATAATATGCATTACAATATTATTTAAAAATATAGTACTAAAAATTAATATCCTGAAAAAATAAAAAAAGGTAGGCGAAAATCGCCTTAGATCAATTTAAACATTGGGTGGCTTTCGACTGCTTCGGTTCCAATATCTTTAGCTGCTTCAGCTATGAATATATCAGCCATAGCACAGGCAGGGAATGCCATTCGAGCGTTTTCGATAGGACCAAATAATACGAAGTCACCACCGGCCATTTGTTGGACCAGGTTGGAACCTATGTCACAAACAGGCCATGCTTCTTTGTGTTCTTTTTTGTATCCTCTTAACCAGTCCCAAGCGGATGGTACATTGTGAATACCACTACCTACAGGGAATCCCCATTTACTTTTAACAGCAAAGGAAGTCCTACATGCAGGTCCAGCACCTTGACCTAATGGAGTAATAGCTACGTCCATGAAAGGTTTGGTGATTCCACAAGCTTCAGACATTTCCAGTAATCCTTTGTCCAGTACGCTTCCACCATTTTCCCAGATGTTGATTTTACCTTCAACACCAGGTTCCATTGGGTTGAAACCTAGAACAATTGAAGCAGAAATGTCGGTATTTGTAACAGCATCTAATTCCTCTTGTTCAGAAGACATGTTGATAGAGTTATAGATTGCTCTTTCAGATAATCCAGCTTCGTGAGCATATTTTGCTCCTTCCATTTTAGCTTCAGCTGAAGTAGAATCAATCATGAACGGAGCGTCAGTAACATCGCCAACGAATTCCAGGTATTTAACAATAGCTTCAGGGGTTGCACCGAAAGTCTGTACAATACATGGGTTTCCTGTGACATCAGTCATTTCTTCCATAGTTTTTATTCTTTCTTCTGCTGCATCTTTATCAAATACACCAGCTTTTTCATCGCTAATAATGTTGTGTCCGCCGTAAAATATAGTTCCGGCTAGAACGGTTGGGTATTCACCAGGTTGTCCTCCAACCTTTACACCGGCAACATCAATTACCACTTGTTCTTTATCAAACCTAAACATACATAAACCTCCAAATCCTATCTTACTCCTAATAAGGACATTAATGCCCCTATAGTGAAGACTCTGTATACCATAAATAGGATTATGAGTCCTATTATTATACCATATAAAATACCAATATCTCTACCTACTTGCTGGCCAAGTCTTTGTGAGTATTCACCAGCAGTAAATTCTACTTTTTCTTCAATTTCGTCTAATTTTTCATTAGCCTTGTTGAATTCATCAGCAGAGACAAGTACTCGGGGTATTGTAGTTTTTTCTTCTTCAGACATTTAACTCACCCCACCATTAGTTTCCATAAGACTGGTATTCCCACTAATAGGAGAGCAAAGATAAAACCCATGCCTATTCCAGTAATTCTAGTGGATATCAAACCAGCAAATAATCTGCCGTCTCTACCAATCAATTGATTTCGGTATTTTATATCTTCTACGACTTTTTTGATGCCTCGTACGTTTGGTTTATTTGATAGTATAATACTCATTAAGAAACCTCCCGCCTAGATTAAGAGTAGTATTCCCAAAGTCAAAATGAAAGCCAATCCAATCATAATACCTTGAACTTTACCAGAATACATACCGGCAAACATTCGGTTGTTGGCACCAATCATTTTTACTTGAGTCTGGATGTTTCTCATTCGAGCTTCGATTAGAGCAGTTTCAGGTGCTACAGGCTTAACTTCTTCGCCTTCATCTTCTTCTCCACCTTCTTCTACTTGAATAACCATAGCTTCTTCTTCGAATGCTCCAGGATCTTTCTCAATACACTCTTTTACTTTTGATTGTATAGCTGCAGCGTCTTCAACATCAATGAGGTTGATAATTTCCAGTTGTTGCTGGAATCTTTCAATACCTTCATCAGGTATGTTTTCGACGTAGGGAATAGCCCCTGTAGCGCCTACAATACTTCTTTTTTCTGGGTCTACACCATTTTGGTGTAAAGCTTCGATACTTTGACCAGTAATATGTCCCTGTACCTCAGATCCACATAATATTAAGAATCTGATATTAGGGTTTGAAATAATATTAGCCAGCATCTTTTCTATTCCGAGGTTTTCGGTTTTGCATGGTCCAGCAATAGCAGCCCCAGCATCTACAGCTACATCTTCATTGTGAGAAGCGAGAGTAGTAGCAGCTACAGGACTTTCTGGATCACCAACTACATAATCCCCGTTTACTACCGGCCATCCTTCTGCAGGTGATTTTTTATCAGCCACTTATAACACCTCCTATAGCAGTATAGCAATTAGCAGAATTAGACCCAATATGAATCCGTACACCATGTTGGTGAGTTTACCGGCAGTGAGGTATACTCCTTCCCTACCTGAGAAAGAACCTTCTGATACCGTAGTTGGATCAAGTGAGTTCATTAAATCATCTGCTGTAGCTTCTAATGTAGCTATTTCTGCATTTATATCATCCATTGATAGAATTAAGACCTCTCTACCAAGAGCAGCTCCTATCATACCAGTGGAGGGATCTAGAGTCAAATTAGATTCTGGAACTATTTTTACTAAAGGTAACATTTCCATTTTGATTCCTCCTAGTGCTCTTCTTCCTTAGGCCATAAACCAGCCCATTTAACTGAAGCAGCTTCTTCAAAGGATGCACTGATGTAAGCTCGAATAGCAATGAACCAAGCAAGAGCACCAATTAAAGATACTACCCACCAAGTAGCAGACATTCCTATTCCAAGTAATCCTACAATAGCCATAGCTAAAAATCCAGTTGAAGCAGCTAGTTTTAAGGTTCTGACCTGGTTTTCATTTGGTCCCAGACATGCGTTGAATGGGTGTTGAATGGCCATAGTGTTCATGATAAATAAAAGTCCTATGTATCCTGTGGCAATTACTGTAGTTAGTATTGCTTGCATGGAATAAGTTCCAGCAATTGCTGCTGAAAATCCTAAAACAGACAGTGCAGCAGCACCAGATAATTCAGCAGTACATCTTTCTAAGACTGGTATTTTCATTTTAATTATTTTTTTACCCAGCAAAGCCACTATAAGTCCTAAAATCATAGCCAGTACTAAACCTAATACTGGGCCAACTATAACAGGCACACCAGGGATTAAAGCTCCGGCAAGTCCACCGACAGCACCAATGATACCGATAGCTAATGACATGTATCCAATGGAAGGTACACCAGTACCTAAACCGTAACTGGCTACTCTTCGAATAGCGTCAGCACCCCAAATAATAGCACATACTGCACCTAGTGATGCGAGTAGTGGTCCAATTACCGGGTTTATTGGAGTAGCATATATTCCTATAAGTCCACCTAAAACGCCTAAAGCTAAGGTTTTGGTTGGTGAAATTGCTGCACCTGCGGGTCCTCCTCCTGCTACTGACATTAGAAGACACCTCCTTGAATTAGAAGTATTGATAAAGCACCCATCACAATGGAAGCTATTAAACAAGCTAAAACTCCCCTACCAATTCTTTTGAATTTAGGGTCGTGGAAACCTTCAATAGTTCCTCCAATGTTATAGGAAGCAATTACTGCATTGATGAAAAAGATACCTACTGCAAAGATTGCGGCAATACCTGCTGCACCTATTGCACCATAAGATAAATTAGTTGCAGATAACGCAGTGTTTAAAGCCCAGTAGATTAATCCTCCACCCATTCCACCAAGAGCACCTCCAATGATACCGCTCACATAGCAAACGGTTGGAACTCCGTGCCCTTCAGTACCGGGAGTTACGAATTTTTCTTGATCTAATCTGGTTATTGGGTCTGTGGTTACCTTTGCAGAAGCAGGTACAGTTCCTACACCAAATACGTAAATTAAATTACCTACTAGCATAGTTATACCAATCATCAGCATAGAACCTACTGCACCGGCCGCCATTATTAATAATGGGGATTGACCAGTCATTGCAGCAGCTGCGATTAGTCCTGTTAAACCAGCACCAGCAGCTAACATTGCGGTACCAGTACCTACACCTGTTGCTGTGGCTATAGCTGCAGGAGCTCCACCCACAGGTACGAAGTGTACACCTCCACCTATGAGGATTCCGCCTACAGTTACAGCTCCAATTAATGTTAATGGATCCATCTTTTATCCTCCTTAATCATTCCTTGTATGGTCCATAATTATTTCTGGCGAACATTTCAATTCTATTGTTCATGATGATTAATAATAGAACGATTATTATACCAGCGATGACCCCACCGGTTAATCCAAATACGATAGTAATCCAGAAACTAAAGAATACAACAGCTCCGAATGCAAAACCAGTTAAAGGTCCTCCGTATTTAGCACAGAAATTAACAACGTCCATAGAATTTCTAGCACCTAATTCAGCTTTAGTGGTAATGTCCCCGTGAATAGCCACAGGAATACCTCCTCCAAATGGGTACTGTTGGTACTCTCTTTCAGCACCGTAGTGAACGTCACCAGTTGATGAACCAATAGCTCCGATAGTTATACCCCATAGTACAGCCAGTAATGGCAGAGGGAATGGGTGTCCGAGCCCTTGGATTGGTAAAGTCATGAGATAGGATAATCCTACTATACAAAATGTTACAATAAATCCGTGACCAGCAATTGGTCCTAAGTGTTGAACAACAACATCCATGAACAGCGGTTGGTTAAATTGAGATTGGCTTACAATCCTTCCCATGTGAGATGTTGCTGTGTAAGTAGTGTGCACTAAAGCAGCGATGAATGCACCGACTGCAATGGCCATTATTACAGGTAAGTTTAATGCCATAAGTACAAATGCAACGGAACCAGCGATACCACACCAGGTACCATTTGCGACTGGTTCTCCAGAAACGGCCTTGTTAACCATTCGGTGTAAGTGTCCCATTTGAGGGGCTAGCTGAACTTGTGAGTTAGGGTTACTCATTGAACCTACGTCAGACTCTAAGTCCTCAGCAGCTCCGGCAATAGTTGCAGCGGCCCCCATGAGAGCAACAACACCTAATCCTGTTATCATAGGGTCCATATTTGTTCCTCCATGTGTTTAAATAAAAAAATGTAATAGGTGTTTGCGTTACACCTATTTAGCTGGGGAAATGATTGCTCTTTCTCCAGCTGGTTCGAATTCTCTTAATGCACCTTTAGCAAATTCTGCTCGCACATTACTGAAATCAAATGCTAGGTTATCATCTGCAAATGCGATTTTAATTAGTGGGTTAAATACAAATGCGTCTTTTCTAGCAGCGTGTGGAGCTTGGGAAATACCTGCGTATTCACCTTGGTGACCTACGTTCATAGCGTAGTTAGGATAGTTAGGTCCTCTCAATTCAAGAGGTAATCCTTCGTCATTCCGGATAGAGAATACATTAGATGCACCACACTGATCTTGCAAGTCGTAACCATAGAATCCAAGTCGAGAGTGTTGTTCTTTGTGCAAGTACATGGATAAATACCAACCGCTTAAACCGGTTTGAGCGTTTCCAGTTGCAAATGCAGTAGAACATCCAGATGCTGCAGCAACAACAGCAGCACGTTGAGATCCACCAAATTGGGTTTCTAGTAGCGCTGGGTATTCTTCGTACTGTTCTAAACCATAGAATGTTACTTCTGATGCTACATCCAGTACGGTTTCCATAGTGTTAGGTGCTTCACATAATCCACCAAATTTGTCTTCTACATATTCTTTACCATAGTAAGTAAAGTCATCGAGAATATTATCAGTGTAAGCTGCAGTAGCATATTGCGTAAATCCTACACCACCAGACATGTAAGAACCTAACCAAATTTGATCGTATAACATAGCTCCAGTAGCCACTACATCTAAAGTGACTCGGACTGGGTCGTCAGTATTTACTCTTGAAGACTGACAAATATCAGCTAAATAACCGAATGGAATTCCACCAGGTTCATTTTCTCCTCTTGCTCTCCTAACTGGTAAGTAAGTACCCATGTGAATAACTTCTGCGTGTTTTGCAGCGTAAGCGAAGTCACCAGTAGCGGCTTCTCCGGCACACTGTTTGTAAGCAGAAATCATGGACATACCGACTTGCATAGCAGACCATCGCGAAGTAGTAGCACCATCACAAGTTCTTGAAACGATGGTTGGAATCCGTACAACTTGCCAGATCCCATCTCCAACTTCAGCTTTTAATACTTCAGCTTGTTCATCATCAAACATTTTGTTAATGTCAATGACATAAGCTTGGTCGATTTCAGAGGCTATCTCATCATTACCAGTGAAGACTTTTACGTAACTATCAGCCACAAGTGAAGGGTGAGTTTCCACCATGTGCTCTTGTATAACAGCAGCACCAGGCATAGAGTGGTTTACAGTTTCTAAGTAATGGGTTATAGTTTCTGGGCTAACCTCTTTACCTAATCTTTTTTCGATAACAGTGTGCGCTGTGTTTAAACCTACGATTACAGTTCTCTTAATATCATCGGCCATTTGCTGCATAGCAGCGTTGTTTACAAAGTGCAGGTCGTCACCTTCAACATAAGTGTCAGTAGTGGACACTTGGTAAGGCATTAAGACCCGTTGACCTAATGGAGAACCTACATCGTTGTTGTACTGAGGAATTCCCCTTTTAGCGGCTACTTCTTTACCTGCTGCTTGGAACTCAGTCTTACGTTCAGATTGTTTCCAACCACCATGGTCGTAAAAGTGAGTTTTCTTTTCATCTGGGGATTCTTCAAACTTTGTTTTTAAAGCTTCCATGAACTTCTTATCAGCCATAATCATTACCTCCCCTTAATTATTCCGGACTGTATCCACCTTGGGATCTTAAGACGTGTATTCTATGTAAAATTTCTACAGCGTCAGCATCGTCCTTGTATGCTTCACCATCTACCCGGTAAATAGTAGTTTTGTTCATTAAGGTCTCTTCGTCCAGTGGTTCACCGATTTCAACAGGTTCGTCGAGATCGACACCGATTTGGTCTCTGACCATTTCTACTTTTCCGGTTTCTTTATTAAAGACTTGTCTTCTTAGCATGTCAAACATCATACCGTCTTCGTCAAGTCTTAAAGAGTGTCCGTGTACTGAAGCTCCTCTTATTCCCGTTCTTGCTGGGTCGAAGAATTCAGTTTCAATTAACTCTTTGGATATTTTTTCCAGGTCTCTTTCTCTGATTTCAATAATTTGTCGTCCAGAAAGGGTACCTGCGTCAGCTCCTCTGTATCGGCATAAATATGCTCTTGATCTGAGGTATGGTTGGGCTGGGGCAAAGTACATAGAGTCAGCGAACTGGATATATCTGGTTCTGTCACCAGCTTTTGCACCGTCAATTGGTTCTACCATTTCACGGATTGCGTCTTCTGGTTCGTCCATTTCTTCTAGTGGAGGGTGTACGCTAGGGTATTCCTCACCAGGAGCTCTGTGACCCAATATCTTTACAACATCTTCGTCTGAGAGTTCTCTCATCTTTTCTAATTCATAATCCGGGTTACAGAAATTTCTTCTGTTTTGTGCAACCTTACTTGTTCCAGGATAATATTGTGCCATATCATGCACCTCCTAATGCAAACTTAACTTTTCGAATAATCTCATCTAACTTCTCTTGGGGACAAGTTTCTCCACGTATAACGCCATTGACAATGTCAACGACACGACCTTTAGTCTTGGGATTTTCAGGCATTACTAATCTAGTTTTAACACCAATCTTTGCTAAATCCTCAAAGTCCACAGGATATTCACAAATAATAACACAGGGACGATCCACATTACGCAGTATCAATCGGGCTTTATAAGTGATATGATGTTTCACTCCACCTAAATGAACCACTAGGACCTTGTGTCTTTTCATTTGCTCAATCTCCTTAGGAGTGAGGCCAAAAAGACTTCCTGCACCAGCACTTGGAGCGTCCCTAGGGACTCCCGCTCCGGCATTTAATACCAGAGTACTGGTCATTATATTTGCTTCCCTTAGAGCAAAGGTGATTTCACAAACGGGTTTAGTAATATGACGCCTCCCAGGGGACATGGCTATAGCCAGTACTTCACTTCCACATTCCGCGAAAGTGCCCCTCTGCGCAATACCTCCTCCTTCGCCCATTCCCATGGTCTCTCGACAGTCTACAACATGAGTGCATTTGCCAATCATCTAATTAGTCCTTTTACTGATTTTTCTTAATAACTGTTGCTCTTTCACTAAGCCGGGCATTTTGATCTGTTAGTCCCACCATTTCAGCAGGTATATTATCTAGATCTTTCCCATATTTGATTTCATCAGTCACAGTCTTCTGATATCTAATGAAAGTGCCAATATGTACATTGAATCCAAAAGGCAGTATATCTTCACAAACCCTTCTTACTTCACCTATAACAGATTCATTTTCAATTTCAAGAAGAATACGACCAGTTTTCACTTGTAATTCAATTTCTTGACCTTGCACATCAATGAATCTTCTGTCAGGATGTTTGGCACTTGCTGGAGGGAGTCTTTGTCCGTGAATAACCATTCTTTTGATAGAATCAATATTTTCCAGGTTATTTAATAATTTTTCTGTTGTATCTGCTCCAAGAAGTCTGTGTGGGAATATTTCTATGTCCATTTGTAATTGTGCCCCCAAAAAATCATGAGATTACTTAAATGTCGCCTTTTATGTCGGCAGCTGCCTCATTGACATATTTTAGTGGCTCTCTAAATGCGTCCACTTGGCTGAACACTTCTTTAATTAGGCCAGAAGTTGCTTCAGGGGAGAACATCTGGGTACCTGCGTCTAATGACATTGCAGCGGCTACGCATGGTATAGCAAATCCTTTACTGTGTCGGGTCACGATGTGGTTTCCGTTGAAGATACCAGGACCTCCACCACCGTAGATAGAGTGACTGAAGAAAGAGAATCCTACAGCTACACCTTCAGTTCTACCGAAGTCTACGCTTGGTAATCCAGTTTCGAATTCAATTAAATCGTTGTAGTATAATAGAGTGGATGATACACCTTGAGCAGCACGGGCAGCACCTTGGTTTACCATAGTGGCAGCCATTACACCAGCTGCAGCATAAGCGTTCCATTTAGCTAAGTCGTCGGTTCCGTAAACATTAAATCCATTTAGATCTTTTTCGACTCCTACGACACCGTCAGCTGCTGCTCTTTCAACAACATCAGCAATAACGGATCCAACAGTACCTTCTGCACCGTTTTCTTTAACCAAATCAAATACTAAGTTGTCAGCATTCATACCTTGGTAAGCAAGTCCTAATAAGTGCATTCTTTCGAATGCTCCTACTGCGTCACCCATTTCAAACATAGCTGCTTGTTCTAAAATACTTGATAGAGCAGCAGACTGCATGGTGTTTTTCAAAGTGGCAGCAACCACGTGGTTCACCATAATGTTTCTTAAGGAATAACCAGGGCCTTCTAATTTTTGAGGTATGTCCAACATGGTAGCAATGTTAGCTCCCATATACTCTACAGATTGTGGGTATCTACCGAGTACGGCTGCTTTAACCATGTTTGCATCGTACATACTGACGTCAAACTCGTTAATAATAGCCTGAACAAACGCATTAGCAGTTACTAACGGGGTTGCAGAGTATTCAGCAGCAGCGTCTAATCGAGCTGTTGGTATTTGTACTAAAACTCTTTTACCACCAGAGAGTAATTCTACTACAGTGTCATCGTCTTCTGTGACCTGTATCATTTCTTTAGCTGCTGCAGCAATGGAGTCTGCATTACCTACTATGTCGAGATCCATTTCTCGTCCTAATATTTTACATGCAGGTCCACCAACTTTAGCGGCCTTCAAGGCGTTTTCAATACCTTCTAAGTTCACTGCTATAGTCCTTTTGACACCCTTAACAATACTTTTTATAGCTGGGTTCCGTAGAGGACTTAGAGCTTCTAGCGGTACTTGTTCTTCGACGAGGTTACCCCTATCGTCGTACAAGTCGATCTTATCATCAAACTTCGCCATTTTTTCCCTCCTAACAATTAATTCACGTATACCTTACCTCTGAGCCTTTGCATAATAATGCATTTAAAAAAAGTTCGCTCGGGAGGAAGTGCATTAACACCTTAGTTAGTATACGAACCTCAATTTAGTTCTATATATATTATTAAACTTTCTTTCTGACTCAAGTAGAAAGATTTATAAGAGTAAACAAGTAACCTTTTTATTAATTTAATAATAATGGGGTTGTAAAGTTATTGGGGGTTGATATTTTTCCCGTGTTTTTGTGTCCAGTTTTGCATTTTGCGTCGTAGGTAGTTGATTGTTCCGTGTAT
>NZ_JALKIF010000017.1 GCF_023227715.1 Methanobacterium alcaliphilum | reverse complement strand
CCGAGATCTACACGCGTAAGATCGTCGGCAGCGTCAGATGTGTATAAGAGACAGAATATATCCAGCATTTAGGTCAACCTAATTTTATAGAATAAATGGATTGTTGGTTAGATATATATTTTTTGTTTTGCCTAAATTTTTAGCTAATTAAAAAATCTATTTATTACAAACTTAAAAAGATGGAATAATCTAATCAATAAGTCCTAAATTTTAATAAAAAATAATAAAAACTATATAATAATATTGACTCTTATCTATATAATCAAAAATAATAAAAGAATCTTTCAGGATTTTATCGGGGTATTGTATGGCCATTATTGCTGCTGGTGTTGGATCAAATAAGAATATAATAACTGCTGCACAAAAAATCAATTTTGAAGTAATATTGGTCGAAAAAGAAGAATTAATGCTGGACATGATTAGGAAAAATACTGCCGATGCTTATGTTAGAGGTTCCTTAAATGCATCTTCTGTAATGAAATATTTACGTTCCATATTTCCTTCAAAGATAAACAGGGCTTCCTTCATTGAAATAGATGATTTTAATTTTTTATTAGCCCCTGTAGGCATTGACGAAGGTAGAGATCTATCTGAAAAACTAATTTTAGTAGAACAATGTTGTGAATTTTTACTTAAAATAGGAAAATCACCTAAAATTGCAATAATATCTGGGGGAAGACCTCAGGACTTTGGAAGAGACCCTAAAATTGATGATTCTATTAATCAAGGTGAAGAACTTACCAAAATACTTAAAAATAAATATTCGGGGACAGGTAAAAATGATTCAATCACAAAGAATAAATACTCAATTAATCATTATTACATATTAATAGAAAATGCTGTTAAGGATGGATGTAATCTAATTTTAGCCCCTGATGGCATATCCGGAAATTTAATATTTAGATCCCTTGTTTTGTTAGGTTCTGGAAAAAGTAATGGTGCTATAACCTTAGGAATAGATCCCTTATTTATTGATACTTCCAGAGCTCAAAGTGTTGAGGGATATATGAGAGCATTAAATTTTGCACATTATTTAGCCACATTAAATAAAAAGGAGAAATAAATGTCCACATTAAAACCAATTTATAGACTTTATGAATGGTATATTTCAAGAAATCTAAAAGAGGAGAATATGCCAAAACACATTGCCATTATCATGGATGGTAATCGTCGATATGCAAAGATTCAAGGTAATATTAAAGTAATAGAAGGCCATAAAAGAGGAGTAGATACCTTAGAGAGAGTTCTGGATTGGTGTGTTGATTTAGGTATTGAAATAGTGACGGCCTATGCACTATCCACTGAAAATTTCAATAGGCCTCCTGAAGAAGTAGAAGGACTAATGAAATTATTCCAGAAAAATTTTGAGGGGATTGCTCGAAATAAAAAGATACATAAAAATGAAGTACGGGTAAAAGCAGTGGGTCAACTGGAACTTTTACCAGATAATGTCCGCCAAGCTATTAAAGTAGCCGAAGATTCCACGGCAAAATATAACAAAAGACAGGTTAATATAGCTTTGGGGTATGATGGCCGTTTAGAAATAGTTGATGCAGCAAAAAAAATAGCTCAAGACGTAAAATCTGGGAAATTAGATCCTGAAGAAATAACTGAGGATGTTATTAATAAGAACCTGTACACTGAGGGTTTGGAAGACCCTAATTTAATAATTAGAACTAGTGGGGAAGAAAGATTAAGCGGATTTTTATTATGGCAGTCTTCATATTCTGAACTTTATTTCTGTGATAGTTTATGGCCTGAACTGAGAAAAGTTGACTTTTTAAGGGCATTAAGATCATATCAACAGCGAGAAAGAAGATTCGGAATTTAATTGAATAAAAATCCCATTTTTATGAATAATGGTTGCAGGGGCTTTTTTTGATGATTGATAGTCATTGTCATATGGATTTTAAAGATTTTAATAAAAACAGGGATGAAGTAATAGGTAGAGCCCGTAAAAAACTCTCGGCAATAATAAATTCTGGAGCTACTTTAGGTGGGAATCGGAAAGCTTTAAAACTGTCTAATGAATACAAAAAATTTATTTACCCTACTTTTGGTTTTCATCCTATTGATTCATCAAAAGCAGATTTTCTTGTAATTGAAGAAGTGATTAAAGAACTTCATGGAAATATAGAAATGGCAGTAGGTATCGGCGAAACCGGGATGGATTACTTTCATGTGAAAGATTCTGAAGGTAGAAAACGTCAGGAAAAAGTATTTAATATTTTTGCAAATCTTGCAGAAGAATATGAGTTGCCATTGATTATTCATGCTCGAGATAGTGAAGAACAAGCATTAAAAATTGTAAAAAAATTTAATTCAATACCTGATGTGATATTTCATTGTTATAGTGGAAATTTAGAAACAGCGGAAAATATAATTGATGAAAGTTATTATCTTTCTTTTTCCACCATGATTTGTTTTTCTAAGCACCACCAAAATTTGGTAAAGGATTTACCACTTAAATTCATGGTAACTGAGACAGATAGTCCTTATCTTTCACCTTTTAAGGGTAAAAAAAATGAACCTTCTTTTGTTGAAGAAGCAGTAAATAAAATTGCTCAAATAAAAGAAATTAATCTGAAAGAAGTGGATAAAGTTACTGAAAAAAATGCTAGAAAAATTTTTGATATATGATGTTTGAGTATTGTTTATATTAAATAGGGGTTATTATAGTGAATAAAAAAATTCTACTGGTTGGATTATTAGTTTTATTGGTGTTAGTTGGGTTTTTAACAGTTTTTTTATCTCCTTCTACTTCTACTAATGATAGCAGTAGCTTGAAAGTGGTTAATTTTAATGGAACTGAGATAAATATGATCTTCACAGGGGATGTAATGTTAGGGAGAAATATTGGATACTCTTTAGATAATGGAGTGGATGTATTTGCTGGTGTAAGATCTATTTTCCAATCCTCTGATTTTGTAGTAGCTAATATCGAGGCACCGTTCACGGATTCATCAAATGGTGTAAAGTCAAGTTATTGTCTCAAAGCCAAACCAAAATACGCCAAACTCTTAGCAGATAATAATATTAAAGTGGCTTGTTTAGCTAACAACCACATTATGGACTATGGGATAGAAGGATATCAAGATTGTGTTGCTAATCTTGATGCAAACGGAATTCTACATACGGGTGCAGGCAGTAATATAGATGAAGCTATAACTCCAGCATATGTAACTGTGGATGGGAAAAAAATAGCCATCATAGATTTCCAGGATAAAAATAGTTTTTTAGCATATTCTGATAGTCAAATGCCCACTGCAACTAATAATAGAACTGGCTATGCTCCAGCACAATTAGATTTAATAAACAAAAGTGTGGAAACAGCAAAGGCTAATGCTGATTTTGTTGTTGTTGATTTCCACTTTGGAAACGAATTACACAAAAGCCCGAATCAGTATCAATATAAATTTGCTAGAGCAGCTATAGATGCAGGAGCAGATCTGGTAGTTGGTCACCATCCTCATGTTTTCCAAAAGATAGAAAATTATAAAGGAAAATTAATATTTTACAGTCTAGGAAACACTATTTTTGATGCAGTAACACCTGCATGCAGACAATCAGCTTTGCTCAGAGTCAAAATAGTGGATGGTGATTTACAAGCTACATTATACCCCATATCTATTTCAAGCAAGGGATCTAATTTAATGAGTAAGGGCAGTGCAGAAGGTTTCTTAAAATCTATTCCAACCTCTGGTGTTGACTTGAAAATAGATAATGGGGAAGGAAAAATAGTCCTTAAAGATTATATGAATTCTAATTAGGGAAAAAATTATTTGTAAATTGAAAAATGAAATAACGTTAAATAATTTTAAGATTGAAAATTGAAGATAAACAATGAATTATTTCATTCTTTTTCTTCATCTAGTTCTTTAAATGCTTCTCTAGCAGCAGATATTCCATTAATCGCAGCAGGAAAACCGGCATAAACTGCCATTTGGATAATTATTTCAATTATTTCATTTTTACTGCATCCAACATTCAATGCTCCTTTTATATGACTTTTTAATTGTAGTGGGGCGGTTCCTAAAGCGGTAAGTGCTGCAACAGTTGCTATTTCCCTGGATTTCAAATCTAAACCGGTTCTAGTGTAAATATCACCATACGGAAACTCAGCAACAAAACGTGCTAAATCCGGTGCAATATCTTCTAAACTTTCTTTCAATGTATTGTAAGAATTTTTGTTCATTTTATTTAGCATTTCCAATCCTTTTTGATATCTCTCAGACATTTAAATTCCTCTTTTAAAATAAAACGGCATCATTTTTTCAGAAAAAATATATCTAGCTTTCAATGTACTACTATAAATTCAATGTAATAAATAATATAATTAAATTTATTTAAACTTATTAGAAATTATAAATGATAAAAGTAAATCTATAACTGGTGGTTCAATGAAAAATAAGGTTTTATTTTTTGGGGTATTTTTGATATTGGCCTGTTCTTTAACTACGGTAAATGCAAAATCAGATTCTTCAATCATGGATAATATAACTAACCTAACAGATAATGTTACTAATTTAACCAACGAAGCACTTAACAATGCCTCTGAAACAACCAATGAAACTGCTGAAAAGGTTCAAAATACTTTAAATCCTATACAGGATATCTTAAACAGTATTGAGGATATCGTATATCAAATTCAGGATATTATTCAATCTTTCCAGTATATTACTGGAGGGCAGCAGTAATGTCATAAATAAAATTAACTCTTATTCTTTTTAAGGTGATTTTTTGAGACCTCATGTGATTTTAAATGCGGCTATGACTTTGGATGGGAAAATAGCAACTAGAACCGGGAGTTCAGAAATTTCTGGTAATGAAGATTTAAAAAGAGTCCATCAAATAAGGAAAGATTCCGATGCAATAATGGTAGGAATCAACACTTTACTTGTAGATGACCCCCGATTAACTGTCCATAAAATTGATTCTAAAAGAGATGAAAATCCAGTTAGAGTAGTGGTAGATAGCAGGGCAAGGACGCCCCCGGATGCCCGTATATTAAATAAAGATGCTTCCACTCTAATAGCTGTTTCAAAAAAGGCACCCCTTAAAAAAATCCAAAAGCTTAAAGAGAAAGCAGAAGTAATGATAATGGGCAATGAGAGGGTTGATCTGCTGGAACTGATGAGAAAGCTTAAAAATAAAGGAATAAACACTCTGATGCTGGAAGGAGGATCCACACTCAATTTTTCTATGATTGAAAATGGTCTGGTTGATGAAGTAAGGATATGCATAGCACCTATGATAGTAGGTGGTGTAAATGCAAAAACTTTAGTGGATGGGGAGGGCTTTGATTTTATGAAGGATGCTGCTAAATTAAAGTTAAAAAACAGCTATGATCTTGGTAAAGACTTTATTTTAGAATATGATGTCTTATAATTTTTTAATGAAAAGTCATGAGAATTTTTTAAGGTAAAGACTTTATTTTAGAATATGGTGTGAATTAAAAAATAGATAATAAATAAATTAAAAGTTGAGGATTTTTATTGCTATTTAAATGTTATAATACTATATTAATCCTTTTTTCTTTAATATATTCTCAGGATTATCTTTTAAAGCTTTTTTAACTTCTTTTTCAGGAATTCCTGCACCTAAACCATAATTATATGCTGTTTCATAAGATATTAGGTCTCCAGGGGAGTGAGTGTCTGTATCAATAACTAAATTTGCCCCGACTTCAAGTGCAATTTTACCCACATGTCCATTACCTAAAGAATGACCTCTTCTGGAACTGATCTCCAGCGCAATATCATTTTCTTTTGCTTTTTCAGTCTCTTCATAACTTATAAGGCCTGGATGTGCTAAAATATCTACTTCTGGACAATTTACAGCAGCCCAATTAGTTCCTTCAATTACCGGTTCAACTAATGTTTCGCCGTGGACTACGATAATTTCTGCCCCTAAATCTTTTGCCTTTTTAGCAAGTTTATCAATTATTTCAGCTGGTGCATGGGTTATTTCTGCACCGGGAATAATGGTAATTCCCCAGTTATCACTGATATCTTCAACTGCTTGAATTATACGGCTGACACAATCCATGTTGGTCGCATCCACGTGATCAGTTATGGCAATTGCTTTATGATCAAGAACACATGCTCTTCTGGCAATTTCGGATGGTAATAATTCACCATCACTAAAAAGACTGTGAATATGTAAATCTATACGTTGTGTAATTTAAAATCCTCCTGGATTTATTCGTAGATTATTTATTATTAAAAAAACTATTTTAATTAAATAATTAAAATCTATTTTATATAATATATTTTTTAATATAAATTTTTATTTAAAGATTTAATTAACTTAAAAATCAGATTGTAATTAATTAGCAAAAATAATTAATTTAAAGTTTTTTTTAAGTAATTATAAATTAAAATTATTTCAATGTCGTGATAAAATGGAATGTTCAATATTTACTCCATCGCATATAACTGGATTTTTCCAGATTATGGATAATCCAAATCCTTTAAAGAAAGGATCCCGTGGAGTTGGAGTGGTAATTGATAAAGGAGTAATTACTACTATAAAACCTTCAAAAATTGATCATAAAATTGATATAAAAATAAATGGTCAAAATGATTCCTTTAATGATTCTATTACTCGCAAAACTATTGAATTATTAAAAAATAAATTTTCATTTGAAGAAGGATTTAAAATAGATCATAACATAGAAGTTCCAATTGGGTGTGGATTTGGAACCTCTGCTTCATGTGCAATGGGAACAATTATGGGTTTGGTGCACATGCTGAACATCCCTTTTTCTTACAATCAAGTAGCAAGTGTTGCCCATCAAGCTGAAGTAGAACTTGGCACTGGTCTTGGAGATTTAATAGCAGAAACCACGGGAGGTATTGTAATTAGATTAAAAGAAGGATCTCCGGAATATGGAAAACTGGATAAAATAGTCAGTGAACCTTTTTATGTGATTGCTAAAACATTGGGTGATATTGATACGTCTTCAATTATTCAGAACCCTCAACACCAGCAAATGATTAATAAAACTGGTGAAGGAATGCTTAAGCAAATATTAGAGGAACCTACTCCTCAAAAGTTCATGAAATTATCTTATAAATTTGCAAAAAATACATCTTTAATGAGGGCTGATGTTAAAGAGATGGTGGATATCCTTAACAAAGAAACTTTAGGCGCTTCCATGGCCATGTTGGGTAATACGGCTTTTGCACTATCTAAAACCCCTGAAACAAGTTTAGAGGATACTATCATCAGTAAGATTGATTTTTGTGGCAATCGATTCTTGAAAAAATGATCACTGATGATTTAATTTCGTTAGTCTTTTTATCTTTCATTTAAGGTTCATTAATTGATCTTTTTTTTATGGTAAAACTATTTTTTAACAAATTATATATTGTCCATAGTATCTATACAATAATTGAAAGCTTTTATTGTCCTAAAATGAACAATGCACAGATTTGTGGATTCTATGATAAAAATTGTATATGATATTCAGGTTTACAGGGATAATCTGGAATATATTATAAAAAAAGATGATCTTGTAGTTGAATTAGGTTGTCACGTGGGCAATTCTACTAGAATAATTGCTGAAAAAGCTTTAAATGGTAAAGTAATTGCTATAGATAATAGTCCAGAAGCAACGGAGGCTATGCAATCTGTCAGGGATAATTATTCTAATGTACAATTCATAAAAGCAGATGTAAGACTTCACGAAACATTAGAAAAAGTATATAAATATATAGGTGAATGTGATGTACTTTCAGTTGACTTAGGGGGAGGATATCACCCTGACACGACTTTCAAGGTTTACTTTATATGGTCGTCCACTTTAAAACCCAAAAAAACTATTATTCGAAATAGGGGTTTGCTTGATTTTGTTTCATCTTCGGTTGTTGATGAAGATATAAAATCTAGTGAAGGATGGTTAGAATCTAGTGGTGATGCTGGTATTCCACCCCGCCTTAAAGAATTTAAGTTATGGTCAAATAAGCTTTAAAATAAAAAAAATATATAACTTTGTTCATAAAATTAAAATTAAAATAATAAAATTTTGATTTCAAAGTAAAATAATAAAATTTATAAAAAACTATTAAGTTTGGTTCACAAAACATATAACCGGAGGGTGTTTATGATAGGGAAAAAAATCAGGATCGAAAGGATCATTGATAGAAAAACCGGAAAAAGTGTAATTGTTCCTATGGATCACGGTGTTTCTATAGGTCCTGCACCAGGAATAATCAACATGACAGAAACCATTGACGAAGTTGCAAAAGGCGGTGCAAGTGCTGTTTTAATGCATAAAGGAATGGTAGATTGTGGTCACCGGGGGTATGGAAGTGATATTGGTTTGATCATTCACCTTTCAGCCAGCACAGGTTTAAGCCCAGACCCTAACCATAAAGTTCTGGTTACTTCAGTTGAAAAGGCTATTAAATTAGGGGCAGATGCAGTTTCAGTACATGTGAATGTGGGGTCGGAACGAGAACCTGAAATGCTAATTCATTTAGGTACCACCTCAGAAATCTGTGATGAATGGGGAATACCTTTAATTGCCATGATGTACCCTCGGGGAAAAGCTATCACCAATGAACACGACGCAGAAGTTGTTAAATTGGCAGCAAGAGCTGGTGCAGAACTAGGTGCAGATATTATAAAAACTAATTACACTGGAGATCCTGATACTTTTAAAGAAGTAGTAGATGGCTGTCCAGTACCTTTAGTCATTGCGGGCGGGCCTAAAGTAGAAACTGAGCAAGAACTATTGGAAATGGTTGAAAATTCCGTTAGTGTTGGAGGAGCAGGAGTAGCAATTGGAAGAAATGTTTTCCAGGCGAAATCACCACAAAATACTACCAGAGCCATTTCTGAAATTGTGCATGGTCGATTAAATGTTGAAGAAGCTCTTAAATTATTGAAAGAATAATTAATTAGATTTTTAATTTAATTTACTATTCTTATTTAAATAATTTTTATAATATATCGTTAAATTATTGGAAGGTTATTTCATGAAATTTGCTTGGATAATGCCTCCAGGAAAGACCTGGGATGAAAAAAAAGATTTTATAACAACTGCCCTTGAATCAGGCATTGATCATGTGCTGGATCCGGTTGATCTTGAAAATATACGGAAATTAGGAAATATAACTGTTATCTCTGATCAGGAAGAAGCAGATATAATATTGGTGGGAAAAAATGGAGAGGGTGATGGCACATTCCACTTGCCCTCGGATTTAAGTGAATCAAAAGATATGGCTACTGCTTCCAGTTTCAAAAGAAAAGGAAAAACTGTAGCTGCTTATGTAGAAATAAGTAGTAAAAAGCATGAGGAATTAGCTCGACAATTAGGGAGAGTAGTTGATTATTTAATATTAGTTGGTAAAGACTGGACCATTATCCCTCTAGAGAATATTATTGCAGATCTTCAAAAAGAAGAAGTTAAATTAGTTGCAGCGGTGTCTGATTATGATGAAGCTAAGCTGGCATTAGAAACTCTGGAACATGGAACTGATGGTATTTTAATACAACCCCATGACTTTTCAGAAATCAAAAAGATTGCGAGTCTAATTGAAAAAATAGAATCTGAAAAATATGACCTTAAGGCCGCAACTATCACACGAATAGAACCTGTGGGATCTGGCGATAGGGTCTGTGTAGATACTTGTTCCATGATGAATATTGGGGAAGGAATGTTGATTGGTTCCTATTCAACGGGATTATTTTTAGTGCATAGTGAATCATTAGAAAGTGAATATGTAGCTTCAAGGCCGTTCAGAGTAAATGCAGGGCCAGTCCAGGCATATGTAATGACTCCTGGAAATAAAACCAAATATTTATCCGAGTTAGAAACCGGTGATGAAGTTTTAACTGTTGATGATAAGGGTAAATCAAAAGTTGCTATTGTAGGCCGTGTTAAAATAGAAAAAAGGCCCCTAATGCTCCTTGAAGCAGAATATGAAGGGATCACTGTTAAAACACTTCTTCAAAATGCAGAAACTATCCGTTTAATTAATGATAAAGGGGAAGCAGTATCTGTTTCTGATTTAAAGGAGGGGGATAATGTTTTGATTTATCTGGATAAAGGCGCCCGACATTTTGGGATGTCAATTGAAGAGACTATTATTGAAAAATAATTTTTTATAATACTTAAAATTTTAATTAAATCCTGTAAAAATCTTTTTTATATTCTTTTTTTAACAGATTAGCTGATCATTTTTTCTTTAATTAAATTTTAAACTTTTAACAATTACATAAAAATAAATAGATTCAATAATAAAAATACATCCATAAAGAATTATTAAGAGGCGGGCTCATGTCTAGTTATGAAGTTGAAATTATTAGTCCCAGTAAAAAAGATGAACTTTTAGCAGAATTAGGCCGTGAGGTTGTATTTGAGAGAAAAGCAAATATTCATGGTGCATGTGTTAAATTACTAACTGATAGTGAATCATTTAAAGAGGAATGGGAAGATAATTTTAAGTTTATGAATGAGGAAATTCGCCCCCATGCTAAGATATTTGCCACATCCAATAATGGAGAACTCCAGGTACTCTATGAACCACTATCCAAAACATGCATCATAAGAAACTGTGATTACTATGGATGGGTTAAAAGTATAGCTCTGGCCACTATCTCTGACTTTTTTGAAGAATATCACTCTGAAAACCGTAGATATTCAGTGCACGGCTCAGTGGTTGATTTTGAGGGCCACGCCATTGCTATAATAGGTCCGCCAGGGACTGGAAAATCCACCCTAACTTATGGGCTGATGATGAATAAGAAATTTAATTACATATCTGATGACTGGTTTTTCACAAGATTATTTGAAAATTCAGTGGTAGTATATTCTTCTGAGAAGAATTCTTATATTCGTGATGACGTTGCTGATGTATGGGTTGATTTTAGAGATCAGATTCAGCGGGTTAAACTCGACAATAAAAATAGGGGAATAGTTGATGTTAAAAATCTGTTTAATGGCAGAATCAGAGAATCATCCACATTAAAATCTATAATTCTTCTTGAGAGAAACCCAGCCAATATTCCATTTAAAGAAATGGATATTGAGGAAGCAATTCAATATATGAAAGAAACTGATTACTGCAATCCTCATCAGTTAATCCGCGATGAGCGAAAATATAATTTAAGGATGCAATTTTTCCAGGAAATTTTCTCAAAAATGGAAGTATACTTATTAAATACAATAGAATCCCCATTGGAAAGTTTAAATCAGATTAATAACTTGATAAAATAGATATATTCCCTTGAACATAATAATTTTAGTAAATATCAATCTCACATAATCCATTAAAAAGGTGAGTGCATGGGTACTAATTCAGATATGCGGGCTTTTTTAGCAGTTGATGTAGATAAAACTTTGTTAAACAAAATAGGGGATATACAAAACAATTTGGGGGCTGCAGAAGCTCCAGTAAAATTTGTAGAACCTCAGAATCTTCATTTAACCCTTAAATTTTTCGGCGATATTAATGAAGAAAAACTAAATGAAATATCAAATATTATTTCTCAAAAAGTAGAAAACTTTAATCCCTTCGACCTTCTAATTGAAGGAGTTGGTGTTTTTCCCAGTTTGAGATATATAAGGGTAATCTGGTTAGGGACCAAAAACATTGATTCTTTTTCAGATATACAAAAAGAATTAGATGATGAATTTATAAAATTAGGATTTGACAAGGAAAGAAGTTATATCCCTCATTTAACCATTGGTCGTTTAAAAGGTTCTACTAATAAAGAGGTACTGGTTGAAAAAATTGAAGAATTAAGTGATGTACAAATAGGAAAAATGGCAGTAAATAAATTAATACTTAAAAAAAGCGAATTAACACCGGCAGGTCCCATATACACTGATTTAATGGTTTTTGAGTTGTAAATGAACTAAAGAACCTTACTTTTTTTTATTAATGAGGCAATTCTATGGATTTCAATGATATTCTAATGGACATAAAACCTGAAAGGCATGAAGAAGAAAAAATTCAATCACTATCAAAAATAATGATTAATTATATCAATGAATTGGCACAGGAAAAGGGGATCAATGCCCTGGCAATACTTGTTGGTTCTGTTGCCAAGGGCACATGGTTATCGGGTAAAGCAGATATTGATATTTTTATTCATTTTCCACTGGAAACGCCTCTGGAGGAACTTAAAGTTAAGGGATTATTTTTAGGTCATCAGTGCATTAAAAAAATGAAGGGTACATTTGAAGAGAGATATGCATCACACCCCTATGTAACGGGCCATATACAGGGGTATGATGTAGATTTTGTGCCATGCTATGCTATAAAAACTGCGGACGATTTAAAATCTGCAGTAGATCGAACTATTCTTCACACAGAATACATAAATAAACACCTACAGCGAGAACAGATTGACGAAGTTTTATTACTTAAAAAGTTCATGGAAGGTATTGAGACTTATGGGTCTGAATTCAAAGTGGGTGGATTTGCAGGATACCTATGTGAACTATTAATTTTAGAATATGGTTCTTTTAAGGAAGTTTTAGAAGCTTCTTCATCTTTATGGAAGAGTGGATTTATCATTGATTTAGAGGATTATGGTACGGGGGTAAGATTCACAGAACCCTTGGTGGTAGTGGATCCTACTGATAAAAATAGAAATGTGGCTGCGGCTTTAAATATTCAAAAAATGTCAGAATTCATTGTGGCTTCTCGAAATTTTTTGCAAGATCCTAAAACTAGTTATTTTTACCCATTAAGTTGTTATTGTAATAATAAAGATATTGAAGCAGTATTTGAAGATAGGGGCACCAAGACCATATTAATTATTTTTAAACCACCTAAAATCCCTGCTGATGCTATATATCCTCAACTCAAGAAAACTGAACAATCTTTAGAGTCTAAACTCAATTATGATGGTTTTAATGTGATTAACTGTGGGTCATGGACAGATGAATCGGGCATTGCAATCATTTCACTAGAATTGGATGTATGGTTTCTTTCAAAATATAAAAAACACGTGGGACCAAAGGTTTTCTCCAGGATTCACCAGGAAAGATTTTTAGATAAGTATAACCAACAGGCTTGGGTAGAAAATGATCAATGGGTGGTCAATGTTGAGAGAAAACACCGAACCCCCGAATCATTTTTGGAAGATATTTTAACCCCTGAAAATATCCACCATTTAAGAATTGGAAAACATTTAAGAAAAGAAATTTTGATGGACCATAAGGTCATGGGGATAAATGAGTTTTTAAAATCCGATATGTGTTCCAATGAGACATTAAAATTCTTTTTTGACTTTTTAAATCCAGGTAATCATTTACATAGATAATATAAATTAAAAATTTAATTATATTTATTATACCTTCCTGGATTAATAAATAGTTTAATAATCTTTTCGTTCCATTACAAATTTAGGTACTGCTTCTTTTAAAGGATCAAAATTTTCTATATTCTTAACTTCCATACATTTCATACTCACCTTGGAGTGAAGAGATGTAGGTAGTCTTAAAATTCTTTTAAGATCAATAGACACTTTAGCATCTACAATTCCCATATTGAGTTGGGACATGGATTCTACAAAATTTTTATATCTTATTGGCCCAATTTTATTCTTAAAAAGACCCCATTCTCCTTTTTCAACTAAATTTCTGTATTTGATTATATCCTTCAATAATTTAGTATTTATATTTTCAATTTTCTCTTTACCGGTAATGTGCATTATAGAGTGTTTCACTCGGCTGGTAAAAACGGCAGGATAACCAAATGGGATTAAAAAGTGTTCTAACTCATAAGGTTTTTGATCTACTTCATTTTCTAGGACGTATTTGTTTTTCGGAGCTTCTGCTCCTGAAACATATTTCAAGACTTGAGAACGGACTTCGCTGTCAAAAGTCATTACTTCTTCATCCAGGACTCTTATGTGGTATCCTCTCCCGGAATAAATCATATGTATATCTTTTAAACCGAGATCACCTCTTAAAGTATCCAGAATCAAAAGGACTATTTGTCTGGCTTCGTTAAGACAAATGTTACATACTCCTTCACAGTTGCATGATCGAATAGGCAAGTCTTTAGCATCTACATCAAAAACTAATTCAGATTTTAACCAGTCACCTCTTTGCCAAGGTTTATTATAAAAAGCAATAGAACAGTAAGCAGCAAATGGGGATCTATATCTCATAAAACGCCTTATCATATCCTGAGTTTTAAAGATACGGTACCTATCATTAGGCCCGTTACCTAAATGATCGAATCCAAATTCTCTTTTATTCAGGTCTTTTTTGATAAAATCAGGTAATTCTTTAACATTCCATTCTTCCCGATAATATCTTCTCCTTTCTTCTAAAGTAGATGCTTCAAAAATCAATATCACCTTAATTTATTCAATAGTTTATTTTAATCATTATTCGTCATTTTTAGTATCTTCATTTGTCTTAGATTTGCCACCACTCTTTCTGAGTTCCCACCTCTTTCTGTTGTAATAGGAAAGAGGGTTTCCAATGTTTTTACAGGTGGCATCTGGCTTACACAATGATGAGAGATGGATTTTAATTTTTTCACAACTCATTGGAGTATACCACTTACTTTCCCCTTCATTTTTTAGCTCAGGGATAGTATGCACACCAAAACCTAATTTAGCAGTAATATTAAGTTTTTCTTGAGGGTCGTCTTCAAATAATGGGGGAGTACAGCGATCAGCAGCATCATAAATTAAGGGTAGTATTTCATTTATTGTTATTTGGAGATCAGCATCAATATCGGAAATTTTCATACTGATATCGTTTCTAAAGACAGATGGATACAAACGAGCATATGATATAAATGATGTGAGCAATAGGACTATAGCATCGTTCCTATTACCCGAACCCACACCTTCAATTGTTTTTTGGATACATGGGGGGAATGCTTCATGCACTAATTCAGATGCTTTAATATCACCACCAAACCCTCCTCCTGAACTTGAATAATAGGAAATACTTTCATTTATTTTTTCAGTTATTTGATCTGCAATCTGCAGGAGTGAGGGGTGTGGTTCAATTTTAGAAGCCATATCATGAACTCGTTTAATATAGTTCTCGGTATTCTGCATGATCATTCGAGTTATAATCATTATCTTAATTCTCTCACCAATTAAAAGATCATACATCTTTTCAGAAGGTCTGCCAATAATTTTCTCATCAAATCGATCCATAAAGTCGTCTTTTTCTAGTATAACTTCTCCCTGATCAAGGATTAAATCAGCTAACCTAATTTTTTTACTTCCCAGTAACTCAGCAATGGAAGTCCAGGGGATGTTATCTTCAAAAACCAGTTGATTTAAGAGATTATCTACAATTTCTTTCCGTTGATAAGATGGTATTTTTTCCAATCTCTCTTCAACTAATTTTCCCTGGGCTTCAATCATTAGGCGTGTTTCTCTTGAATTTGGTTTAAATTTAATACCAACTGATTGTGCTGCAATATAAAAACTTATAACATCAAATTCAGTTATTTCAGGGTTTAATAAGAATGCATAATCATTATGATTATATTTTTTATCATTCTTTTTACGGGCATACCATTCTACTCGCTTTACCGCTAAGTCTGCATAGCTTTGAGGAATATATGAATCATTAGAAATTTTTTGAGATTCGCTTTCTCTCACAACCATTAATAGTTCTGCATTAATATCAGATATATGGTCTAAAGATCCTTTTTCTCTGACTATTTCTTCCCCTTCACTAGAAAGTGGATTTAGAAATGATAATGAAACCATATATCTAATTAGTAAAATCAAGGATAAATAACTTAACTAAATGTGTAATTGTTAATTTGTGATAAAAATTTTCACCTGAAAATCATATATTTTAGTGCAATAAAATTAAAATAAAGGTTGAACTGACGTTTTCAAATGAAAAAATAGAATATGGGGTATTTCTTCATCAGTTTGCTGAGTTTTTGTGGTTTAAATCAAATAAATCTATATGGTTAATTATCTGCGTCAAATTTATATATAAAAATAGATTAAAATAGGATAGATTTCTAATATTTTGTAAAATTAGATTCTTATGATTTAAAAATTTTATATTATCATCTGTATTGTATTAATGGATTCGCAATTCAAAATGAATTAATCCTTTGATTATTATAATTAAATTAAAATAACCTATTCAAGCTTTAAATAACGCCCATTTTGTGTGAGGAGGAATATCATTGAGTAAACTATTTATCACTTGTGCATTGCCATATGCTAATGGCCCGACGCATTTAGGTCACTTACGTTCAACTTATATCCCTGCAGATATTTACGCCAGATATAATCGAATGAAGGGCAATGAAGTATTATTTGTATGTTCTACCGACGAACATGGAACCCCTATCGCAGTAAAAGCAGAAAAAGAGGGTAAAAAACCTCTAGAGATTGCGACTCGATATCATAATATGATTAAAGAAGATCTCCATGCATGCCACATTTCATTTGATAATTTTTCCAGGACTACTGATTCTTTACATTATGAAATAAGTCAGAATTTCTTTTTAAAGTTATATGAAAAAGGTTTTATTTATGAAAAAGAAATAAAACAACCTTATTGTGATAGATGTGGAAGATTTCTGCCAGATAGGTACGTGGAAGGCATATGTCCTCATTGTGATTCAGAAGGCGCTCGTGGAGATCATTGTGAGGTATGTGGCCGACATCTGGAACCTACTCAGTTAGTTGAACCTCAGTGTTTAATCTGTAATTCAAAACCTGAAATTAAAGAATCCAAACATTATTTTTTCAAATTAAGCCATTTTGAAAATGATGTACATAACTGGATTATTTCTAATAAGGAACTGCCGGCAAATGTTAAAAATTATGCCTTGCAATGGATAAAAGAAGGGCTTAAAGATTGGATACTTACTCGAGATATGGAATGGGGTATTCCTGTTCCATTAGACGGGGCTGAAGGAAAAATAATTTATGTGTGGGGTGAGGCATTTTTAGGATACATCTCTTCAGCAGCTCAATGGTCTGGGAAAACTGGCAAACTCTGGAAAGAATATTGGGATGAGAAGGCCGTCCATTTTATAGGTAAAGATATAATATACCATCATTCTATATTCTGGCCTGCTTTACTCATGGCTTATGGGTGTAAGCTACCTAAAAATATTATTGCTGGTGAATATTTGTCATTAGAAGGTAGTAAAATGTCAACCAGTAAAAATTGGGTGATTTGGACGTCTGATTTCTTAAAAAACTTTGATGCGGATGTACTAAGATATTATTTAACTATTAATGCACCTTTAACTCGTGATACTGATTTCTCATGGGATGATTTCCAGCGCAGAGTTAATGATGAACTGGCAGATGTATTGGGAAATTTTATTCACAGAACTTTTTCATTCACCAAAAGATTTTTCAATGGAGAGATACCCGAAGCAACTGATTTTAGTGGTGATGATTTGGAGTTTGAACAATCTATCAAAGAAGCCCCATTAATAATAGGGAATCTAATTGAAGAATATAAATTTAGGGAAGCCCTGGTTAATGTTATAAAACTGGCAAAAAAAGGAAATAAATATTTTAATGATCAAGAACCCTGGAAGACAGTTAAAGAGGATCCAGAAAAAGCAGCTAATTGTTTGTATTTATGTAATCAGCTGACTAAAGTATTAGCTATTTTTTTAATTCCATACATGCCTGAAAAATCTCTTCAAATTTTAGAAACTTTAAATTTAAGCACAGACAATATTGTATGGGATAATACAAGCTCATTTATTCCATCAGGACATAAAATTAAAAAAGCTAAACCATTATTTGCTAAAATTGATGATGAATTTATCGAAAAACAAAAAGAAGACCTTTATAAAAATTTAGAAGAAGAGGTCCATGACAGTTCGGAGGATAATGAAATGACAGAAATAGTAAGTATTGATGATTTTGCTAAATTAGAATTTAGAATCGGCAAGGTAATTGAAGCAGAATCTGTGGAAGGTTCTGATAATTTATTAAAACTTCAAGTTGATATTAAAGAAAAACAGATTCAGGTTGTTGCAGGTATAGCCAAGAAATATTCCGATGATGAAATTTTAAATAAAAAAGTTGTTGTGCTGGTTAACCTAGCCCCTGCAAAACTATTTGGAGTAAAATCTGAAGGAATGATACTGGCCACTTCTGATAGTTTAAGTATTTTAAGTTCTGAAACTGCTGCTATTGGTGAAAGAATAAAATGAATGAAACTGTTTTAATTGGTAAATCTGAAAAGTTTTTAAGCAATATTCGCCGAAAAAAACTTAATTTAGATTTTATTTCCTCCCTTGATGGGTTTATGGAGATTTACCAATATCTGAAGGATAACCTTGATGAATTACAGAACTTGAAAGAGTTAATGGAATCTAAGGGATATAAAGCCCCTTACCGTTCTCTCTCCAAGTACGGTTCATTTGCACCAGGTGAAGTCATGGTTGAGGAACAGCATGATGTTAATCGCCATAATCAATACTTCAGAACAAAAGCAGCCGCTAAAAAAAACGTACTAGATCGTGTAAAATCAGCCATATCCTCTCATAAAATTGCTTTAGGGCATCTGGAAGAATTTGCAGTTCTTTATTGCAAATCATGTCAAAAAACTTATAAAGTGCAGGATATTTCTAATTTTGATAAATTTAATTGTTCATGTGGAATGAATGATTGGGAATTAAAATTAAATAAATCAGGGGTATTCCGGACGAAAATGATTTCACATCTCCCTCTTTCGGGGGATTATATGGTAAAAATGTCTGAGCTGACACCCTGGGGAAGAGACTCTTTTAAGATAATAATGAAGACCTTAAAGCAAGAAAAAAAGGGTGTTGTAAAAACTGTTTCTCTGGTTATCAAGGTTATGGAATCGGGTAGATGGATTCGCAAAAGAGTATCTATGGATGCTGATGATAATCTAAACTATGAAAAAGAACTTAGAAAAAGGTATGGTTCCAATGTAAGGATAGAATTTTTACAATTTCATAGAAAAAAACCCACTATTATCAATGATCGCCATACTCGTACTGCATTGGCTTTAGGATATGTAAAATATTCTGAAAATTGTTTAAAAAAATACGAGGATGGGATTTTTAAATCCATGTTACATAACTTGAACAACCTTAAAAAGTATGATATATTATTAAATGAAGCTAAAAATTTTGTCCCCACGGGATTTGAAGAATTAGATAGCCCTGAAGATATTGAAAATGCTATACTGGATGGACTTCTAAAAGAAAATAAATTAATCGACTCACAGGGAAACTTAAATCCATACTTAAAAAGTGATATTGATCTTAGAGAGAAAATCAAAAAAAATATTTTTTCAAAAATTCCATTTGTTCTTATATTATGGGACATGACAAAGTATTATTTAGGCACGTCTTTTGATCGTAGAACTCATTATTCTGGACCTTTTCCTAATTTAAGGCCTATTTTAGATAGAAACCAGGTTAAAGTATTTTTAGATTTTGATAGGGACGTTTTGGATGTATTAACAAATCATCTAAATGAAAATATTTATTATATATCTAATATTCAAAAAGTACTACTTAAGAAATTTGAAATTGAGCAAAAAATGAAAGGATTGCATATGAAAGTTGATCCTGCGGGATTTGGTGCGGCGGTGCTTAATATTGAATCTGGAATAGACCTTAATATTTGTGCTGATTTATTTTCCGTGGAAATTAAAACTGTTAAAGTAGAAAAAAATAATATTAACACAATGGGAAAGCCCAATACTAAAAAAGCCAAGAAATTTTTAGAAATGATCAAAAAATAACTTGAAATAACTTATTAAGCTTATATTAAATTGTGAGACTATTTAAATTATTAAATTAAAAAGTATCTGCTTTGTGTGATTATATGCCATCAGAAAAGGTTTATGTCAATCAACCATTGACTTCTAGAAAGATCATGGCTCTGCTTGATCAAAACCCTGACTTAAAAGAAATTAATTGTCCTACAAGTATTTATCAAAGAATCTCTCCAAAATATTTAGAAGCTCTGGAAGAGTTGGGAATTGAAGTAAAATCTATTGAAAGGAAAGGTAGGCCCAGAAAATATTCTCAAAATGATAGGATGATAGTCACAAAACTTTTGAAAGAAGGTAAAAGCCCTTTACAAGTATCTGGCCAAATGAATATTCCTTTAAAAACTGTTTATTATCTTAAAAAAGATTTAAATCTTAAAAAAGGTAGAAAATTCAAATACAATGAAAAAACACGTCTTAATATTAAAAAAATGGCCAAACAAGGTGTCAGTCCAAAGGAAATATCATCAAGATTACAGATACCTTTAAGGACAGTATATTATATTTTAAAGCGGTGATATTATGGCATTTATTATTTCACTTGATTATCAAACAATATTAATTATTTCAGGAATTTGTGGTCTTGTTTCGTTTTTATCAACATATTTAGTAATGCCTCGGCTCATAAACAAATTAAAAAATGCTGATGTGGTAGGTAAAGATATACATAAAATTTCTAGACCCATTGTTGCTGAAATGGGGGGAATTGGTATTCTTTTTGGATTCACCATAGGCATGTTTTTAGGTATTTATGCCTTTCCCCATATACAATATGAACTAATTATTACTCTTTTAGTTATTCTTTTAGTGGGAATTGTGGGTATGGTTGATGATTTAATCATGCTTTCATCTAAAGAGAAGCTTATTTTACTATTTTTAGCAGGCCTTCCTCTAATTTGGGTTGCACCTCCTCAAGTAGGTATTCTCTATTTGATAATGATGCCAATTTCCGTTTCTATTGCATCTAACCTAACAAATATGCTGGCTGGTTTAAATGGCATTGAATCCGGTTTAGGTTCCATTGCTATGATATCTTTAACAATATCATGCATTATAATGGGTAAATATAATGTTTCCATCATCACTATTGCCATGTTAGGTGCTTTACTGGCATTTTTGATGTATAATCGACACCCCTCCCGTGTATTCCCTGGGGATGTGGGGACCTTGATTATTGGCGCATGTATCGCAGCAGTTGCCTTTATTGGAAGAGTAAAGCTTATAGCTCTTATAATACTTTTACCTAATATTATAGATGGTATTTTAAAGTTTTACAGTGCGGGTGTTGTAGAAAGACAGAATCATACTCCTACCAAAGTGCGCGAAGACGGCAGGTTATTAGTGCCAGATGAAGGATTCAAATCATTAATACGTTGGATCTTAAGAAAACCAATGAAAGAGAGAAGTGTTGTAATAATTGTTTGGGCAATTGGAATTTTATTTGGATTTCTTGGAATTTTAATAGCTTATTTAATTCCTTTCGATCCAATCTATTTTTAAATTTTCATTTTTTTATTTTGAAATAATTAATTTCACGTTATTCATTGTATAATGTGTTTAAAATATCAATAGATAATGATTCTGCTTTTTTATTATCTAATTTTTGGAATTTTTCAACTGCACTTCTAAAATTGTTAGAAACTCCTTCAATATCCCCTTGAATAAAGTTTAGAGTTCCTAAAAGAATCATCGTTATAGCCAAACCTTTTTCATCATTCAAACGACGGAAAAATTCCTTGGCATCTTTAAAATATTTAAAAGCCTCATTCAGCTTTTCCTGTTTTAATGATTGGTTGCCCATTAATAAAAGCAATGTTGCTTCCCCCGGTTCATCACCGATTTCACGGGATATTTTAAAGGCTTCTTTTAATTGAACTAAAGCATTAGTGTCTTGAGAATATGATTCATACATAGATACACCATCAATCATATTAACAATTAAATCTAATTTAGGAATAATAGTTGCAATATCCATTTGATAATCTTCTTCAACTTCAGGAACCGCAATACCTTTCATTTTATTAATTTCAGATATATCAAGGGCTTCTTTAATTTTTTCTACTTCTTTTATTTTCTCCTTTACTTCATCTTTCAACGGAGACTTAGTGGAGCGATAAATACGTAAAGATTCATGGTAATATTCTAATGCTTTAATAATTTCTCGTGAATTTAAATAAACATCACCAATTGAATCTAAAACAAAGGCTTCTAATTCGTTATTATTTAAATCAATAGCCATTCTTAAAGCTTTTTCTAAATATTTAATAGAATCTTCAAATTTTTCTTCATCTAAAAAAATAGAACTAATATTTATAAGTAAATCAAACTCTTCGTTTTGGATTTCTTCAAGCCTTTGAATATAATACTCTAATGACTCTTCGTTTTTTTTCTTGAAAGCATCAAATACGCCTAAAGTTTGAAGAATCATTTTTCATCACCTTATTTTGATAAAATATTCTAGGTTTTACTTTTATCTAAAATCAGGGATCTTTTGAGGGTTATCTGATTTGCAAATTTATATGATGGTGTTATGTGGTATAAATTCTTTTAAAGAATCAGGTTATTTAATAACAATACCTGAATTGTTTATATTATAATTTGTTTCTATGGTATCTATTTCGCTTGATTCAAATGAAATTTGATTGCCATCCATTATAATTAGATTATCCACAATTTTTATCAGATATTCATCAATTTTATCATCAACTGATCCATATGTTTGTGTAATCAATGCCATACCATTAGCTTCTCTAATTCTATCTATATATGATTTAACAACCCTTAAAACTAAATTTGGAGGATTAAATGCAAATTGGGTCGTAAGAGAGTCAAAGACAGATCTAAATTTAGTTGATTTTTGAAAAACTGTTCTGGTACCGGTACCTACTTTCACCATCATGTCTGTGGGGTTTTGAATTGATGAAAATTTATGATTGGTTGAATCTTCAAGTTTCATACCGGACAGTCGGGATAGAAGGTCTATTACATAAATATTTTGATTATCTAAATGTGTTTTTAGAAACCAATTAAAATCCATGGCTCTTTGTTCTAATTGTTTCCAACCATAGTCTGCTGTTATATATAGGCAAGGTTCTTCTTTTAATAATCCATTATACATAAATTGGTAACAAAAAATGGACTTACCCACTTTAGGAGGACCATAAATTAGACTAACTGTGCCTTTAGGAATACCATCAAGGCCTTTTTCAGCAAGCATTGCATCAAAACCAGGAATTCCTGATTCAAAATTTTCGCTCATGATTATCACATATAAATTAGAATATTATTTACTATCTTTAACTACGATTCCCTGGTCAGTTATTGAATAATTTGCTTTTTTCTTTCCAGTTCCAACCATTGCTTCAATACTTATTTCATCACCATCTAATCTTATTATATTGTCCACAATGGCTTTTAACATAGTTTCAACTTTGGAATCTGCAGAACCTTCAGTATAAGTAACTACTGCCGTTCCCCCTGCTTCTTTAATTCGCATTATATAGGCGGTTAATACTCTAACAATTAACATTTCCTGATTGAATGCCATTAAAGTGGTAAGAGAATCCAAAACAGAACGGAATCGCGGTGCTTTTTGAGAAATGAATCTGGTCCCCACACCTAATTTAACCATAATATCTGTGGGATTGTGAACTGAAGACGAGAGATAGGTACTGGTTTCCATTATCTTACTTCCTGAGACACTGGAAATAGCATCAATTAAATATAAACTTTCTTCTTCGAAGTAATTTTCTAAATCCCATCCAAAATCGCTGGTATTTTGTTGGAATTGTTTAATTCCATAGTCAGTTGTAATATACAAACAAGGTTCACCCTGCAATAATCCATTATACATAAATTGATAACAGAAAATTGATTTTCCTGCTTTTGGGGGTCCATAAACCAAAGTAACTGTGTTTTCTGGAATGCCCCCAATACTATCGCTGGCAGTTAATGCATCAAAACCAGTTATTCCTGAGGGTATACGAAGTATCATTCAATCACCATAAAGTAGTTCTAGTAAAGCATCTAAGGCTTCGGTTATGCCTTTTTTTTCAGTTATAATAGTGGGGATAATTGGTATATCTTTGTTTAATTTCATTTTTTCTCTTATTTCATCGGGAGAAAGAGCATCTGGTAAATCTTGCTTATTAGCAATGATTACTTTAGGTATGGCTTCAGCTCTTGTTTTTCGAATCATTTCTTTAGCACGAGCAAAAGTCTGTGGTGCCGTGGAATCTACTATAATAAATGATCCAACTGCTTCTTTAGATAATACATCTAATATTAAATCAAATCTTTCCTGCCCTGGTGTTCCAAAAACATCGGCTAAAAAACCTTTATAATCAACATGACCTATATCCATGGCAATAGTAGTTGGAAAAGCAGACATTGCTTTTCTATCAACAGAAACTGATTTTGTTGATATAGATTTCACAAAACTTGATTTCCCAGAATTATAAGGTCCCGTAACCAGGATTTTAGGAACATAAACTTTAACTCCACCGGGCTGTACTACAAAAAATAGTACCATGGTACTTATAGGTTCAGTCCATGAAGAATTAGCAACCATAAATCCCTGCCCAATAATTACTCTTTCTTCAATGGTTTTTAAATCAACAACACAGTCCATAGATTCTTTAATTTTATTCACTAATTCTTTTGAATAGTCCCATTCAGTAAATATGTAAACTAAAGTCGTTTCGTTTTCTTTGGCTTTTTCATTCCATTTTTGAATTATATTTAATGTGTTACCATTATCAAGATAATCAATTATGACAGAAAGATTGTTGATTACGGCAATGCCATTAGGAACTTCTTCAATTGCTTTTAAAATAGTATCTTCTACTTTTGAGTAATCATTTATATGGTATTTGCTTGTTGAAGGGGCTCCTATAAAACTGGAACTACCATCTACAAAAAAAACTTTTTCATTTTTCAGAAATGACTCTAAATCCCATCCATAAGAATTAAATTCGTATTGTATAGTTTCGGGTTCGGCGACATTAGTGAAAATAAAAGCAGGATCTCCTTCTTCAACTCTTCCATTAAGCATTTGATAACCAAATGCTTCACAATCGACTCCGGGATAAGCACAAAACATGATGGAAACACCATCTAAAATACCTCCACCCAAAAGATCATCAAGCTTAGGAATGTAGGTTTTCCGCATATTTACATCTCCTTGAGGATAGCATCGACTTGGCTTGCTCTACTTTCCATTTCAAATAGAATAAGACCTAATTGAGCTTCTGGTTCAGTTAATGCTGTAAAAATTGCTTTATCTCCGGCGGGTTTTAAAATTATGGTTCCCTTTTCAGTCCTAACAGAAATTTCTCCTACTGATCCTGTATTCATTTGTCCAGAAGCCGCTTCAGCTGCTCCCATTATAGTTGAACAAAGAGCTGAAAAAATTCTAGCATCCACATCGGGAGGTGTACGTGAATTAATAAGTAGACCTTCTTTGGATACAATGCCACTTGCTTTAATCTGTCCCACTTGCATGAATGCAGAAAGTACATCATCCAGTTTTTCTTTTTTTGTTTTGGTCATACCTTCACCCTAAATACATTAGTATATTATTATTTTTATCTTTAGACTTATATAAAATGAACATTTTGTAAATTCTGATTCATTTGCAATTATAATTTATTGCCATTATTCTTTAAATTTTTGTTTTAATAGCTAATTTCGGTCATATTTACAAAGAATACTATTTTTCATAGTTATAATAATAAGAAGAGTTATTTTATAATAATTTTATTCTCATTAAGTTCATATTGTGCTTGAGCGGTTTTAAAACCTTTTATCTGAATCGTATTTGTTTCCATATTAATGATTCCCTGTGCTAGTTGTCTTACAGTTCGAATTTCAATGTCGTCATGCGCACGCTCTTCCATTAACATGATATTGCTTCCCCCTGTTGAACGAATACGGGTTGTTAAAATATGTAAAAATTTAAAAACAGTTCTTAAATTGGAATACATCAAAAGTGTGGAAACAGAGTCTAGGACTATTCTGATTTTTTTTATTTTCCGTTCATTGGATAAAACATTAAGAAAATCATTAAGTGCAACCATAATCATCGTTAAATCCATAGGGCTTTCAACATAGCGTATCTGCTCAGAAAATGGTTGTTCAATAGTAGAACCAAATTTACTAGATACGCAATCCACAATACATAAATTATCTAGATTTACTTTACCCAGATTTTCTACTATTTTCTCGGCAGTTTCATTTGTAGAAATTAAGATACAAGCTTCATCATTTTTCAAACCTTCTATGATGAAGTCACGTGATAAAAATTCTTTTCCAGAGAAAAGGTCCCCTGATAAAAGTATATTGCTACCTGGAGGAATTTCCCATGGTAACCCTGCTACACCCAGTAAATAATCCATAACTCCACCATTCAATTATTGTTTGTATTTGTGTAAATATCTTTCTAAATAGTGGATAATTATTGTTTAACTTATAATATTATGAGTTTAGTAAGTTAATCACTCCTTATGATTATTATTTAATTTATTTGGGTACTTGCTTTTTCATTCATGAATTTGTAGGTAGTGGTTTTAAACCCATATAACATCGGCTGTAGTAAATACAAATTTTGGCGAAAAAACAGGATTAAATAAGGCATTTGTAGAATTTTCAGTTTTAAAAATTTTACAAATACTTCTTCTAACATTATAATTTATTCTATCACCCACAGAATTTTTTTCATAGCTATTTTTTAAAACTGCACAAGACGCATAAACTTTTAACTGAATTTTAGTTTTTTTATAATTATTATTATAGCCCTGATTTTTAGATTCAATTTTTACTATTTTAATAGATGAGGGTGCAGTTATTTTTGGTTTTTCCGTTTCATATTCATTGAAAATACTTTTTGAATAGATTGCAAATCCATTGATATTAGATCCACTTAGAGCACCGGATCTTGCTGCAGTCATGGCCATATTTAATTCATGGGCATCAGTCAAATAATTACTAATCATTAAAGTAATCATGATTGTAATTCCTACTAAAATTAAATATTCATAGGTTATTTGCCCTTTTGAATCCATATGGTGCCTCTTTTATCTTAATGTTAATAGAATTTTATCTTTATTTTATTTCACTTATTTTTAATGCAAAACTATGATTTAAAGGAATATTCTCCACATAATATGATTTTCCAGGGATGATAACTAATTCATTCACATTTTTTAAATTAGAATCAACTATTGTCATAGGATAATGGGGGGTTTTACCTTTTTTCCCTTCAATTTCTACATATACTGCAGAATATTTTATTTTTACTAAATAAGTTGAATTTCCAATTTTTTCAGGTAGTTTTATATTTATCTTTTGACCATAACCCCCACAATAAACTTTATTCAATGCATTGCTTATTTTTTCTATTTGTATCCTGGATTGGGATAATTTTTGGGTTTCTTCTGCTAAAATAGCCCGTTCTGATATTATATTTATGAGTCCTGTAAAAATAAACATAATAATCATTACCGATAAAAGAAAATCTACACTAAAAACTCCATCTTCGTCCATAGAATTAATTTAATATTAATATTATATAAAGTATTACGATTGAGCTATAAATTGTAACTTTTAATATTAATATTCTATTTCGTATTATAATTGGAGTTAACTTAAATATATAAGAAAAAAATGATAAGGAAAATAAGACATATATTAATTTGTTTCTATAATAATTTTTAATCGAAAAAATATATTATTGGGGAAATGGGGAACAAATGTACATAATAACTGTTTATACAGGAGGATCCTATAAATTTGATGAATTCAGAGAGTTTATTGAAGATTTAGGTGGTTTGATCCTGAAAAAAGATTGTTTCCAGTTAATTAGAGGGTTATATTTTCTTTCAGAGGAAATTCACGTACTCACCATCATTCCGTATAAAGATAAAGAAGCTACCATCAAAAAAACCAAAGAAATTAAAGGTATTTTGGAATTTCCTGATTTTAATGAAGAAAATAGAATTAAAATATTATCTTGTTTACCTCTTATTGATATTTTAAGCAAAAACGGATCATGGATGAGCAAATCTGAGATTAAAAATACTATTAAATGTCCCTGTGAGACACCGATCTGTAGTGAAGATGAAATCTGTTGCACTGAATACATGGCAGAAGTTTTAGATGGTATGGTTCAAATGGGAATGATTGAGATATGTGAAATCCAGGGCAATCTTAAATATAAAATAATAAAAACAGAAAATTAAATTTATTCTATTAAAAACATTATTATGAGTTAATAGGTTTGTGATTAAATAAAAGATAAGGTTTAGTAGTTTAACAATAATAAATACATTAGGAAAAGAATATGATTAAAGGAAGCACATTGGTAATAGCGGGATTTTTAATTATAATGCTGGGGTTTTTTTTAATTATCGTCGGCAGTATGTGGCAGGTCACATCAAGTGATTCTAAAGATGTTGATTCTGGAGGAGAAATTAAAACTGGCGGGGTCATAATGATTGGACCCATACCCATAATATTTGGTAATGACAAGGGAATGGTATATATTGGGGTTTTCTTAGCATTAATTTTAATGATAGTGTCTTATTTCTTATTCTATCGCCACTGATTCATTTATGGTTCATTGATTAATAAGGAATAATCTCACGGTAAAATAATTTAATATTTGGTGAAATATTTATGAATATAATTATTTTAAGTTCAGGAGAATATGGGTCTCGAATTGTAAATACAATAGCATCTAAGGGATTTGCTAAGGATATTGTGGGGTTATATGAATTTTCAGAAGATCTTCCTGAATTTTTGGATGATGTGGAAGACCATATCCCTAATAATATACCTGAAGCTGATTTATTAATATCAGTAGGTCTTTTTGGTGATATAAACATGGTAATTCCAACTATTGCGGAGATTTCTGGTGTCCAATCTGTCATTGTTCCTATTCACAACCCTCAACAAATTCCCTCTGGACTAAAAAATGAAATTGAAAATTCAATAGAGTCTGCTAGAATAATATTCCCCAAACCATTTTGTTCATTAACTTTTCAGGATGATTTATATATTGATGAGTTTGTAGAAGTTTTTGGAAAGCCAGAACTGGAAATTCAGGCAAATACTCAAATAAAACAGGTTAAAGTTATTAGGGGTGCGCCATGCGGATCTACATGGTATTTAGCAGAACATTTAGTCGGTATTCCATCAATTGAAGCTGAATTTGAGGCAGGAAATAAATTCCATAATTATCCCTGTTTGGCTTCAATGAATGTTGATCCTTTATTGGGAGATACAATAATGCATTTAGCTGGCTATAAAACAAAAGAAGCTGTTAAAAGAGCTTTAGGATACTCCTTAAAATCTGCTGCCGTGGATAATGAAATTTGTTTGGGGGGAGAAGATTGCGACTATCTTTGTTTGAAAGCATGCCCTAATGTTAAAGCAGGGGATAATACCATATTTATTAAAGAAGATAAAAAAGCTGAAATTGATCCTGCGTCGTGTGGAATTTGTGAAATTTGCATAAAAGAATGCCCTTATGGTGCTATTGAAGTTTTTGAAGAAAAAATCATTCTTAAATCTAAAAAATAGCAATAATTATTTTTTTCTCAAATTTGTTGATATAACTCAATTATATATGTTTAATCCATAATTTATTAAATAAAGATTTTGTAATTTCATGATTAAAAAAGAATATGGGTAATATACAACGATGCATTGCAATCAAAACAATAAAACAGTGATAAGTGAAAAAAATGGAAGGTAAAGTTATTTTCATCGGAGGAGGTCCAGGCGACCCTGAATTATTGACAGTCAAAGGACAAAAAGTAATTGAAACTGCTGAAATCATTATTTATGCGGGTTCTTTGGTAAATAAAAAAATATTAAATTGTTCAAGTGAAGGTGCCAAGATTTACAATAGTGCATCCATGAATTTAGAAGATATAATCGAATTAATGGAAAAAGAGGTAAAGAACGGTAAGATAGTTGCAAGAGTTCATACTGGTGATCCATCTATATATGGTGCAATTGGTGAGCAGATAAGGGAATTAGAAAACAGAAAAATTAATTATGAAATCATACCTGGTGTAAGTTCCCTATTTGCTACAGCTGCTGCCCTTAAAACAGAATTAACTCTACCTGAAATTTCACAAACGGTTATAATAACTCGTCCTGAAGGTAGAACTCCTAAACCTTCAAAAGAACAACTTTCTGCTCTAGCACAACATCAAGCAACCATGTGCATTTTTTTAGGTGTTCACATGATTAAAGATGTGGTTCGTGATCTTTTAGAATGTTATCCTCTTCAAACACCGGTAGGTGTTGTAAAAAAAGCGTCATGGGATGAAGAACTGGTAGTCAGAGGCACTTTAGAAAATATTTCTGATAAAGTAAAAGAAGCTGGAATAACCAAGACTGCACTTATCATTGTAGGAAAAGTATTGGATCCTGGAGATTTTAAAGTATCTAAATTGTATGATGCTGAGTTTACACATGAATACAGGGAAGGTTCTAAAGATATTTAATTTTTAGACCTAAATTATCTTTTTTAAATTTTCCCATTTTTTGTTATTATTAAATGATTAAAATACTACCAATTTAGAATAGTCCATTTTACCACAGTTTCTAAAGTTCCGGGTAATCTCATATATTCTACTCGAATCTCCTTCTAAAATGAATAGTTCTAAACAGTTGTTCTCTTTTAAATGACTATGTATTTGAGTATTCACTATATCTTCGAAGTCGTGTTTTATTTCAGTTACTTTATCTTCAACCTTTTGGCTATGTATGATAAAAAGAACTGCATTTATATGCCCCGAAATTTCTTTTTTTTGTTTATTTTCATCTATAAGTGTTCTACAAGCAGCTCTAATGACATCAGATCTTCCAGAAAAACCCAGTTCTTTGTTTAAATCATCGATTTCAGATAAAAGTTTTTCATTAAGTGAAATACTTATAACTGTCATAAATATACTATTTTAATAATTATTTATATATTTTAGTGTAAAATCTATTAAACAAAATTTAAATATTATTAATTGTTATAAAATATTAAAATTTATTTAATAAAAATTGCATATATATGATTGAAGCGAAATGATTGAATATTCTTGGTATGTTGAAACTTATTAAATTAGAAAATCTTTAAGGGATAAAATGACCCCAAAGAAAAAAATTTTGGTTTTAATAATTCTATTAATTGCACTAACAAGCTTATTATTATTTGCATTAACTTTTATCTACTCTGATAGTGATAATACTCAGAAAATAACTGTGGCTGCTTCAATAATGCCTCAAAAAGAGTTCATAGAGAAGATAGCGGGAGATAAAATAAATGTTGTAATAATGGTTCCTTCTGGAGCTGATCCCCATACTTATGAGCCAGAGTCTAGTAAATTAAGACAGGTATCACAAGCCGATGTTTATCTGGAGGTAGGTTCAGGAATAGAGTTTGAATTAATATGGATGGATAAATTAAAATCAATGAATCCTGAAATGGTGGTTGTTAATTCTTCTAAAGGAATTAATTTAATTAAAATGGAGGATAGTGGAAGTAATTCAGCAGAGTCGCACCTGGAAAGTGAGTCGGATCCTCATGTATGGACTTCCCCAAAAAATGCTATGATGATGGTGGAAAATACATATGAAGCATTGGCCAAAGCAGATCCAGCCAATCAAAATTATTATTATCAAAATAAAGAGAATTATCTAAATAAATTGGGAGAATTAGATACTGAAATCTCCAGAGAACTTTCTGGAAAAAACAATTCAATCATGTTAGTTTACCATCCGGCATGGGGCTATTTTGCTAAGGAATTTGGATTAAAGCAAATAGCCATTGAAAAAGAAGGTAAAGAACCAACCCCTCAAACTATGGCAGATATAATTGCAATGGCCAAAGAAAATGATATAAAAGTTATTTTCATATCTCCACAAATTAGCCGTAAAAATGCAGATACCATTGCCCGGGATATTGGTGCGGATGTTGTGGTAATAGATCCATTAAGCAGCAATTACATGGAAAATATGGAAAACTTACTGAAAACCTTGAAAAATCAGAATTAATGAATATAATGATAGTTCTTTAATTGGTGGGTTAGATGGCACAAAATGTAATAGTTCTAAAAAATATTAATTATGTTTTAAATAAGAACTATATTTTAGAAGATATAACTATATCCATAAAAGAAAACGATTTTTTAGCAATTATAGGCCCTAATGGCGGCGGAAAAAGTACATTACTCCAAATTATATTGGGGTTAATTAAACCTACTTCTGGATATGTTGAAGTTTTAGGTGAATCGCCTGAAAAATCTAGAAATTTTGTGGGCTATTTGCCACAACACACTCATTTTGAAACTGATTTTCCTATTAACGTTTTTGAAACAGTTTTGATGGGTAGGTACAAAGATGTCTTTAAAGGCTACAATGAAAATGATAAAAAAATTGTCTTAAAATGGCTTGAAAACCTTGATATACATCATTTAAAAGATAGACAAATTGAAAGGCTTTCGGGTGGTCAAATGCAGCGTGTTTTTTTAGCCAGAGCACTGGCCCGAGAACCGAAAATTCTTTTACTTGATGAACCTACTTCCAGTATTGATCCTAAAACTCAAAACTCTTTCTACGATCTTTTACAAGATATTCGAGAGAAAATGGCAGTTGTATTGGTATCCCATGATGTGGGTGTTGTCTCATCTTATGTGGATAACATAGCCTGTTTAAATAGACGCCTTTATTCGCATGGTTCAATAGAAGAATCCATTAAAGGTTTAGAAAAAGCATATCAATGTCCTATTGATTTAATTGCTCATGGAATTCCACATAGGGTTTTAAGAGAACATTGATGGGTTCAAATTTATTATTTAGTGGTGGCCATGTTAGAGTTATTCCAGTACCAATTCATGCAGAATGCTTTCATAGCAGCTATTTTAGTTAGCATATCCTGCGGAATAGTCGGTACTTATGTAGTAATCAAAAAAATTGTTTCTATTAGTGGTGGAATTTCTCATGCAGCTTTTGGAGGTATTGGATTAGGTTATCTGCTAGGAATAAATCCTATAGTCACAGCCATACCATTCAGTGTTTTATCTGCTCTTTTTATGGGAATTGCCAGCAAAAAAGTTAATATAAGTGAAGACACAGCTATTGGAATTTTATGGTCAGTGGGAATGGCCATGGGGATAATATTTATTAACTTAAGCCCGGGCTATGCTCCAGATCTTTTTAGTTATCTTTTTGGAAGTATATTAACAGTTCCTTCAACTGACTTGTTAATAATGTTTTTTTTAGATATAATAATAATTTTAACTGTTTTTCTTTTTCACAGAGAATTTAATGCTATTGCTTTCAATGAAGAATTTGCTCAATCAGTAGGTGTTCGATCTAATTTATTTTATATGCTGCTTTTAGCATTAGTCGCCCTAAGTGTTGTAGTAATGATAAAAGTAGTCGGAATAATTTTAATAATTGCTCTTTTAACTATACCTGCATCAATAAGCAAGCAGTTTACATTTAATATCAAAAAATTAATGTTAAGTTCATGTATTATAGGTATTATTTTAACCATGGTGGGCTTATGGCTATCTTTCATATTTGATTTTTCTTCAGGCGCTACAATTGTGATTGTTTTAGCAACTGGATTTTTAATATCTTATTTGTTGAAAAATATATTAGAAGAGCTCAATGAAGTATAGATTAATCAACTTTTTTCAAAAAATGTTTTATTCCCATTAAAACAAATAGAATGTTATGATGGGGATTAGAAAAATAAATCTAGTTTTTATATTATTGATAGCTTTTGTTTCCTGTAATGTATGTTGGGCAGATGTTGTAGAGCCTGGAACTAAAGAAGTGGGCTTAAATTACCAAATTGAAAATATAAATGATTATTCTGATTACGTTTTTTTAGCTCATGGCATTCCGAATCCTTCTTTTCAATTGATTAATAGTTCTGAGTTTTCATTTTATAAATTAAGTCAGGTTTCTATTTATGCCATGCAAAAATCTGATTATTCTCAACTTGATTTTTCAAAGATGAATGATTCTTCTATTGAAAATTTTTTTAATAATGATAAAAGAATTATAAAGTCTAATTTAAATCTTTCTGGATTTTATGGAGTAGTCCCTGAATCTAATCCACTTGAAAGTGCATTAATGGTCCTTAAAATCGAATCAGTTAATCCCAATCAACTAAATATTACAAAAGCTCGAATGGTTTATTCCTATAACGACGGTTCCTCATCTTTAGAAAATTTCACGGATCAAGCCGTGACCCCTGAACCCGAAGATCGTAGTGTTCTAAATACTTCTATTTATTCGTTAATTATTTTAATTGTAATACTGCTTCTCGTGTTACTTTTTGTTAAAAAAATGCAAAATAAATGATTAAAATGTGGGGTGTGTTCTTCTATTTTTAATAAAATTTGATTTATTTGGATTAGGAAATCCATATCAAAAATTTTATTATCAATTTTAATCAATTAATTAATCAACTTTAAATTTTAATGATATTTTTGTTAATTTATTTAAAACAATCCTGGAGACTCTAAATGAAATGTGGTGCTGACTTAAGAGATACCTTGAAATCTGCTTTAGATGATTATTTAAGCATAACGATTATCACTGGTAAAACTTACTACGGTGAAGTCAAAATAGTTGAAACTGATTATGTGCTTTTAGAACTTAAGTTGAGGGGTGGTAAAACTAAAACATCTGTTATTATTCCCCATGCACATATAGTTACCATAACACTTTAATTATTTGATTCTTTATAATTAGTTTTTCTATTTTTTTTATTAACAATTTTTTGTAAAATACTATATAATTATTATTCTAATAATTTGTATTACTTTTTCTCGGATTTTCCCCATTTTAGTAATAACACAAATTATATAATTGGTATTACTATAATATTTGAGTGATATAATTAGTGTTAATTGTATCACATATTTTTTTGAAAAATAATTTTTAATGGAGGTGAAAAATGATGAGAAGAAAGCAATTGATTTTGATTTTGACTGTTTT